>DASZQR010000010.1:0-300000 GCA_035549555.1 Patescibacteria group bacterium | reverse complement strand
TTGTAAAAGATAAAAAGGGAGAATATATTTCTCTTTTTGAAAACCTTAAATCAAAAGGATATGGACGAGCAAGAGTTGACGGACGAGTGCATGATTTGGAAGAGGATTTGGTTTTAATTAAAACCAATAAACATACTATTGATGCTGTGATTGATAGAATTTCTGTGAGCAAAAAAGAACTTAGGGATGAAGCATTCAAGAAAAACTTTAGAAATAGACTTGCTGACTCTATTCAAAAAGCTTTACTTCTTTCTGAAGGATTGGTTGTGGTTAGCGAAATAAACGACAAAGGATTTGAAATTCCTGAAACGCCTGCAGAAATGACAGATCATCTTTTTAGCGAAAAGTTTTCCTGCCCGATTGATAATATTTCTATTCCTGAAATAGAACCCCGCACTTTTTCATTTAACACTCCTCACGGAGCATGCCCAACTTGTACAGGCTTGGGGAAAATACTTGAGGTACAACCTGGTTTAGTTTTTAGCGATGAATTAACAATAAGCGAAGGCGGAATACTTCCTTTTGGGCATATGTTTGATAATGATACCTGGACTGCGAGACTAATATTAACTTTTTGTGAGCAAAACGGAATTGATACGCATACTGCAACTAAGAATTTGGAGAAAAAAGATAAAGATCTTTTAATGAAAGGAACGGGAGAAAAGGAATATAAAGTTTATGGGACAAACAGGTTTGGACGCGAAACTTTTATTTTTGAAAAATTTGAAGGAATAAATAACGAACTTACAAAAAGATATAACACAACTGATTCCGACGCAGTTCGCTCATCAATTGAAAGATTTATGAGAGAAGTTACTTGCCCTGTATGTAAAGGAAAAAGATTAAAACCTGAAGCTTTGTCTGTAACAATAGATCAAAAATCAATTGCTGATGTCTGCGAGATGCCAATTAATGAAACTTTAAAATGGACTGACGAACTTGAGAAAGTTTTGTCTGAAAAAGAGAAAATTATTGGAAAAATTGTAATAAGGGAAATTGGAACAAGATTGCATTTTCTTGTAGATGTTGGATTAGATTATTTAACTTTATCGCGCTCTGCAAACACTCTTGCTGGAGGAGAAGCTCAAAGAATAAGACTTGCATCACAAGTTGGATCAGGACTCACTGGAGTTTTGTATGTTTTGGATGAGCCGACAATTGGGCTTCATTCCCGCGATAACGAAAGACTTATTAATACTTTAAAAAGATTAAAAGGACTTGGGAACACAGTTTTGGTTGTTGAGCATGATCGCGATATGATGATGGAGTCTGATTATGTTGTCGATTTTGGCCCCGGAGCTGGAAAATTTGGAGGAAATGTAATTGCAAAAGGAACAGTAAAAGAAATAGAAAAAGATAAAAATTCTATAACTGGAAAATACTTAAGCGGAAAAAGAAAAATTAGACCGGAAATTCCCCCTTCTTCAACCCTGCGGGCTATAGCTAATAAACCTGGAAGTCTTGAAATTATTGGAGCGAGCCAATTTAATTTGAAAAATGTTGATGTGAGAATACCTCTTGGAAAATTGGTTGTTGTAACTGGAGTTTCAGGATCGGGTAAATCAACTCTTGTTGTGGATACTATTTATCATGCCGTCGCTCAACAGCTTAATAAATATCACAGAGAATCTCCTGGAGCATTCAAGAGAATTGAGGGACTTGATAATATCGATAAAGTGATTTTGATTGATCAATCGCCAATTGGACGGACTCCTCGCAGTAATCCTGCAACTTATACAAAAATGTTTGATTTAATTCGGGATGTCTTTGCTGCAACGCGAGAAGCAAAACTTGCAGGATTTAAAAAGGGAAGATTTTCATTTAATACAAAGGGAGGACGCTGCGAAGCTTGCGAAGGGCAAGGACAAATAAAAATAGAGATGCAATTTATGCCGGATATTTGGGTAAAGTGCGAAGTGTGTAACGGAAAAAGATATAACCAACAAACTCTTGAAGTGACTTATAAAGGAAAAAATATTGCAGAAGTATTGGAAATGACGGTTTTACAAGCAAAAGAATTTTTTAATGCACATGAACCAATACTTCGAAAAATTGAAACTTTAATGGACGTCGGTCTTGATTATGTAGAGCTTGGACAACCGGCGACAACTCTTTCTGGAGGAGAGGCGCAAAGAGTAAAACTTTCAAGCGAACTTTCTAAAAAAGGAACTGGGCGAACGCTTTATGTTTTGGATGAGCCGACAACAGGGCTTCATTTTGCAGATTTGGAAAAACTTTTAACAGTACTTAAGATTCTGGCATCGCGAGGAAATACAGTTTTAGTAATAGAACACAATTTAGATATTATAAAAAATGCTGATTGGGTGATTGATCTTGGGCCAGAAGGCGGAAGTGGAGGAGGAAAAATTGTTGCTGAGGGACTTCCGAAAGATATTGCTAATAATAAAAATTCCTGGACTGGAAAATTTTTGAAAAAAGAACTATAGGAGAGTATACTAAAGACAAAATGTCATCTTGTGAAAAATTTTGCTTAGAAATTGATGATTTGTATCAGCCTTTTGATTGGAAAGGAAATAATATAGATGTTATGTGCCTTTGTCACCATGGAATTGGCCGAAGTTGGGGGATGTCAGACTATTTAACTTCTAAGGGGATACCATCTAGTTTTCTTGAAGGGGGTTTGCAGATAGTTGGAAAACAAGAAGATGGTATGCGTAGGAAAGTTTTAGATAACTTGAGTTTTGCTCCTGAAATTTTAGTACTTCTTGATCAATATGAAATTAGTATATTTCACAGCCTTTTATCTAAACTTGATTCTAAAAGGTATAAACCGGTGAAATATGCTGATTTTGAAACATCAACAGATGATGTGCTTTCTTACTTTAGATAAACTAACTTTTTATTTTTGCATGATATTCTGCGTACATATCTTCTGGTTTTCTGAAATGATGAGAATTACTGTTGCCGAGTAAATTTATCCTTGATTCTGTTGAATATATGTCTGCTTTTACCAACCAAATGTTTGTTAATAAACATACAGCTAGGTAGTTTCTAACATGGCTTGTAGCTGGACAAGTGATTATGCCGTGTTCAGATTCAACAAAGTCACTTTTAGTGAACCAGATTTGGATTGTTTTTTCGATTTGATCTCTAGTTTGTGTTTTTTCTTCTGATTTAAATATTTCCCTTGTTATGTCTTGAAGTTTACCGCCGAACGTACTGAAGATTCCAAATTCGGAAATTAATGCTAGCCATCCTTTTGAGAAATCTTTTTCTGTAATTGTCTCATTTGATAATAATTTCAAATTTTTTGAGTATCTAATGTTATGGAGCATAAACCATAAATCTGAAAAGAAGTAATATTCGTTTTCTTTATATATTTCTTCTATAACTTGGGGGTTAAACTTTTGATTTAAATTTCCTTGATCACTTGTAAACTGTGGTAATAAATTTGCGGATAAAATCTTATTCCACATTATTTTATCTTCTTCGTCTTCAAATATTGGATTAATATTGTATAAGTTCTGAGATTTTTCACAGTAACTAAATATTGTTTGTTCAATGGCGTATCGACTCTGTAACAGGACTTTCATGGCTTCTGCTATATAGTCAGGTTCATAGTGACTTTTATACTCCGGTCCGATATATTTCCGAGCCATCCATGTTTTGTATTCACCCATAAACTTTATTATACTATAAGTTATTAAGACTTCTAAGTTTCATTAATTTCAGTTAAAATAGTTTGTGGCTAGCCAGTTTATTTCCAACTCAAACGTTACTTATGATATTGCTTCTGACGGAACTACAACTGTAAGCCATGATATTACATTAGAAAACGTAACTTCTGATTTTTATGCAACTTCTTATACTTTATCTTTAAGCGGAATTACTCCAATAAATCCTGTTGCAAGCGAATCTGGACAAAACTTGCCAGTGAAAATTACACAATCAAACGGAACAACAAACCTTGAAGTTGATTTTCCTGACGCTGTTGTTGGGCAAGGACAGAAACGCGAATTTGTTATTAGTTTTCAGGATAAAACTCTTGTAAATAAAAATGGAGAAATCTGGGAAATAACAACGCCACGCTTGGGAGACGCTACAAGCTTTGATGGATACTCAACAACTTTAAAAGTTCCAGATGTTTTTGGAAATTTGGCGTATATTTCACCTAACCCGACAAACAAATCAGCCGACAAAAATCAAAATGTTTATAATTTTGACAAAAATGCATCATTAAAGACAACAATTACTGCTGCATTTGGAAATTTTCAGGTTTTTTCTTTTAATTTAACTTATCATCTTGAAAACCCACTTAATCAAACTGCAACGACAACTATTGCACTTCCACCAGATACGAATTATCAAAAAATAAATTTGGTAAGCATTGATCCGAGACCTTTAAAAATTGATATCGATACGGACGGAAACTGGATTGCAACTTATGAATTGAAACCTCAACAAAAAGTTGATGTAAAAGCAACTGGAGCTGTGCAGCTTTTTGCAAACGCACAAACTAATCCGAAACCAGATTATACAAAAGTAACTTCTGATTTAGGCGCAACTGATTTATGGCAAGTTAATGATCTGAAAATTCAGACTCTTGCAAAGCAACTTAAAACTCCGCAGGCAATTTATAATTATGTGACGACGCATTTGTCTTATGATTATGCGAGAGTTGCCCCAAACGTACAAAGATTGGGAGCTGTTGGAGCTTTAAATAATCCTACACAAGCAATTTGTACAGAGTTTACGGATCTTTTTGTGGCACTTGCTAGAGCTGCTGGAATTCCTGCAAGAGAAATTGAAGGATATGCATATACTGAAAATCCCCAGATTCAACCACTTAGCTTGGTTGCGGATGTACTTCATGCATGGCCTGAATATTGGGATGACAAAACTCAAGCTTGGATACCTGTCGACCCGACTTGGGGCTCGACTTCTGGAATAGATTATTTTAATAAATTGGATTTGAGGCACTTTGCTTTTGTAATTCATGGAGAAGATGACAAAAAACCCTATCCAGCTGGAAGCTATAAGCTTGGGACAAATCCGCAGAAAGATGTTGATGTGCAGTTTGGAAGTTTGCCGGCGAATAGAATTAGTAAATTAAGTATTACAAGAACTGTAACAAGCCAGTTGCCTTTTAGTGATGAAATAGTTGATGTGAAATTGGCAAATAGCGGACCAGTTGCCATTTACGATGCAGATTTTGGAGTAAGTTTTGACAATAAACTTCAGCCGAAACAAAATATAATTTCTATAATTCCACCCTACGGATATTATGAAACAAATGTTGATATTCCATACAGCTTTTTGGGCCAGAAAACTCCAGAAAAAATAGATTTATCGGTAAATGGAAATAATTTGAGCGAATTTACTTCTTATAAAGTATTTGTGACACTTTCTAATTTGCTTTTAATGTGTTTGGTCGTTTTTGCATTAGTCTTTATGATATATTTAGCATTTAGAGATGCAAAAGCCAAAAAACATTCCGGAGAATCCGGGAGTCTACCAGTTCAAAAGTAACGGGCAAATTATTTATGTCGGAAAAGCGAAGAATTTAAAGAATCGCCTCGGCTCTTATTTTTCTAATGATTTACTTCCAAAGACCCGCCAAATGGTTGCCACAGCTGATAGTGTTTCCTGGATTATTGTTGATAGCGAGCTGGAAGCACTTCTTCTTGAAGCGAATTTGGTTAAAAAATATCAACCGAAATATAACATTGAGCTTAAAGATGATAAATCCCCGCTTTATATTGGAATAACGAAAGAAAAATACCCGCGAATTGTAATTTTTAGAAAAACTGATAAAGAAAAATTTAAACTAAAGGAAGAATTCGGGCCATATTTGAGCGGAATTACTGTACGCACACTTATGCGAAGAATAAGGAGAGTATTCCCATTTTCAACACACGAGCCAATGAAGAGGATTTGTATTTACAAACAAATTGGGCTTTGTGATCCTTGCCCTTCTGAAATTGGAAATAATTTAGAACTTCGCAAAAAATATTTAAGAAATGTTCGAGGCGTCAAAAATATTTTGAGCGGGAAACTTGGATTTATAGAAAAAGATTTGGAAAAAGAAATAAAAGAATATGCTAAGGAAGAGAAATTTGAAGAAGCACAAAAGGTAACTAACCAATTAAATGCATTTCGCAAGATGATTATACAAAGTGATGTACAAGAATATTTAACAACTCCTAATTTGATTGAAGATATAAGACAAAAAGAAATGGACGAACTTAAAAAACAGCTCTCCAAATATTATCCTGGTCTAAATAATTTAGAGCGAATTGAATGTTTTGATATTGCACATCTTGCTGGAAGTTTTCCGACTGCTTCGATGGTTGTGCTTATAAATGGAGAGGTAGAGAAAAAATATTACAGACATTTTAAAGTAAACCAAAGAAAAACAAATAGCGATGTTGATTCAATGAGAGAAATAATCACAAGGCGACTAAATCATCTTGAAGATTGGGGAAGGCCGGACTTGATAATTATCGACGGGGGAAAGCCACAACTTTCGAAAGTTCATGATTTACTTGAAGAAAAAAATATTGCCTTTGTAGGGTTTGCTAAACAATTTGAAACAATTGTTTTTTACAATGATGGAGATTTTAAAGAAATACTTGCACGAGGAGAAGCTTTAAAATTAATGCAGAGAATAAGAGACGAAGCTCATCGTTTTGCGAGACGTTTACATCATCACCAAGTTTCCAAGAGTATAATTAAATAATGAAACATATACTTCGTACGTTTATTATTGAAGCTGTGGCTCTATATTTAGTTACTTTGATTACAACTGGACTTACTTTTACAAACGGACTACAAGACTTGATAGTTGCTGCAATTGGCCTTGCAATTACTTCAATGCTTGCAAAACCGATTATCAATTTATTTTTGTTACCGTTTAATTTATTAACTTTTGGTTTTTTCAAATTTCTGACAGGAGCCATTACTCTGTTTATTACCGATTTACTTTTAGACCAATTTAGTGTTGGGGCATTTTTCTTTAAAGGATATCCAGGGAAACTTATTGTTTTGCCAAGTATTGGATTTCCAGCTGGAGCTTTGTCTTATCTTGTTTTTTCTTTTTTGATTTCATTTGTGGGAAGCATACTCTACTGGCTAGTTGGGTAAAATTTTAGTATAATTCATCTATGGCAAACATATTATCAATCCTGCAAATTTTTGTCGCTTTTGTACTTACTTTGCTTATTTTGCTTCAAGTAAAAGGAGTCGGATTTGGACGCGTTTGGGGAAATTCTTTAACAGCTTTTTCAAGGCGAGGGCTTGAAGGATTTGTTTTTAAAGCAACTTTTGTGTTTGCCGGGCTTTTTATACTGCTTTCAGTTTTGCAACTTCTTCACTAGATGGCAAAATCTTTGCGATATTGGATAAGGCTTACACTTGCTTTTTTCGACAGATTTAAATTAATTTTTCTTTTTGGAATTATTATTGGAATTGTTTGTTTTGTTTTATTTGGAATTATTGAGTCACGAATGCCAATTGCTGTTGAGAAAATTGGCATTGTTGGAGAATATACATCTGATAATTTACCAAGATCTATTACTGACCTGATTAGCGTAGGGTTAACAACTGTAGATGTTTCTGGAGAAGCACAATCTGGAATTGCACAAAGTTTTATAGCAAGCGATTCTGGAAAAACATGGACATTTAATTTGAATAAGAATTTATACTGGCAAGACGGGAGCCAAGTTACAAGCCATGATATTAATTATAATTTTTCTGATGCGACGCTTTCAAAACCTGATAAATATACTGTTGTTTTTAAATTAAAAACTGGTTTGGCTTCTTTTCCTGTTACTCTTTCAAAACCAATTTTTAAATCAGGACTTTTGGGGACCGGGGATTGGAAAGTGGTCAACCTTACTCTTGCTGGAAATTATGTAGATACTATTTCTCTTGAAAATAAACAAAAACAAGAAAAGATTTTTAAGTTTTATCCAACATCTGACGCCGCAAGGCTTGGTTATGAGCTTGGAGAAATTAATGATTTAACAAATCTTGTTAATCCAAAACCGTTTGACACATGGAATGTTGCAAGCATTTCCGGGCAAATAAATAAACAGCAATACGTAGCTGTATTTTTTAATAATAGTGATAGTTTGCTAACTGATAAAGATATAAGGCAGGCATTAAGCTATGCAATTGACAAGTCAGATTACAAAAATAATCGTGCACTTGGGCCAATATCGCCTTTTTCTTGGGCATATGACCCCAGCGTTAAGCCTTATGATTTTGATATAACACATGCGAAAGATTTGATAGATGGAAGTAAAATAGACCCAAGTTTGAAGAAAAATCTTAAAATAACGCTTACAACAATTCCTGACTTGTTGGATTTAGCAAATAAAATTGCAAATGACTGGAAACAAATTGGAGTACAAACGACAGTACAGGTTTTGCAATTTGTACCTGACCCTAGCCAATACCAAGCTTATTTGGCAATTACCAATATTCCTCTTGATCCGGACCAGTATTTAAATTGGCATTCAACGCAAACTTCTACAAATATTACGCAATTAAAAGATCCAAGAATTGACAAGCTACTAGAAGACGGGAGACTTGAAACTGATGAAACTAAAAGAAAAGCTATTTATTTTGATTTTCAGAAATATTTGGTAGAAGATGCTCCAGCTGCGTTTCTTTATTATCCAACTTACTTTAATGTTGCCAAGAAATGATTAACCTTTTATTTTTCTCCAAAAGGCTTTTAATGGATTTTCTCTGACGATGGGAGTGGAAAGCTGAATATCTGATTCTTTTTTGTTGTCAGTGGAAAAATGAATTTTGGAATTGTAATTTTCTGTTTGAGATTTTATTGGATTGGTTTGAATTGGGTTATCAATTTTTACACTAGGCTGACCTGCTAACGCAACTCTGTGACTGCGTTCTTGTCGTTCCATTTGTTTTGCTTGAATTTCCTCTGGGGTAAATGACTGACCAGGTATATAAACTTGCGGACCTTTTGGTTGTAACTCCTGCATTTTGTCGGACATTGAATAAATTATATTATTTTGAGCTTAAATTTACAAATTATAAAAGGAAATCCAGAAAAATATTACGGTCTTCATCAGTTGTTAAACTAAACCATCCTGCGATTTTTGCTGCTGTTTCTTTATTCGTTAGTTTATTTACAGAATTTAATATTTCAGATTTGTGATCTGGAAAATGTTGTGTAAGTGAACTTAGGAGATCTTCTTTAGTTCTATTAATCTGTTCTATTGTTTCAATTTGTTGTTTTTTTCTTCTTAGATCTGATTTGGGAACTCTCGTAAGAGTTGCTATTAATTCGCGATTATTTTCTTGAGCAATTTCTTTCGCCTTTTGAAAGGCATCAAGCGCAACTTGGGAAATAATTATTGATTCCGAATTTTCTTTTGTGCTCATGTATATATTGTGTCTTATTTAATTATATTACAAATTTGCTCGAGATTTTCTTAGTTTGGAGATTATAAAGACTACAATTAATCCGAACATTGGAACTATTAACCAGGCTAGATTAATAACTGTTTTGTGGCTTGCTACTTTTGATGTTGTATTTGCTCCAAGAACTTGACCTGCGCTTGTTGTAAGAGAAGCTACCAATACTTTTTGTTGAGTTTTATTTAAATTTGATGAAACATATGTCCCTGTTGGGTTTGATGTGTTGGTTGTACTTGAATCGTTATTTGAAGAGCTGGAATTATTTGAATTGTTTGATGAACTATTATTTTGGTTATTTGACCCTTCGACTTCACTCAGGGCGCTTCCAGCGTCTGTTTGGCCTGGAGTGACAAAGTTACCTAGCCAACTGCCAAACACGTTTACCACTGTTACTACTAAATGTCCGCCTCCTGTTATATTGTTGTTCACAAAATTTACAAGATTAGCAATTATATTTGCATTGCCTGTAGAGATATTTGAGTTTCCGTTTGTGTTGTAACTTGCATCATTATTTCCGGTGTTTGCTGACAAATTAATATTATTAACTACGTTTGCATTGTTTGTTTGGGTGACGTTGTTATTTGTTGTATTTGAAACGTTACTATTATTTGTTGAGTCTGCG
The DNA here is from genome assembly GCA_035549555.1 of Patescibacteria group bacterium. NCBI lineage: Bacteria > Patescibacteria group bacterium. Next base: position 289,964 of record DASZQR010000010.1, on the reverse strand, counting down.
CCATTATTTGAATTTGTTGCAGTAATATTTCCATTTGCATCGGCTGTAAAGGTAGTGCCTGCGCTTCCTGCTGTATTTCCGTTGCCTCCAATAATTTGGCCAATCCACTCTCCTGCATTATTTACCAAGACAAGCCACCAATTGCCACCGTCAACGTTTGTATTTGCAATGTTTAAGGTTTGTGCATCGACACTTGCGCTTCCAGTTTGAACAGACGAATCTCCACTTGTGTTGTAGTTTGTACTATTTCCTCCGGTATTTGCAGTGTAATTAAGGTTGTTTTGGATATTTGCTGCATTTGTTTGAGCCAAATTATTATTTGTTGTATTAGAACTATTTGTGTTGTTAGTTGAATCAGCACCATTTCCTGTATTTGATGCATTTGCATTAACTACTGCACAACCGCAGTCAGCAATAGCTGAATCTGGAAGAACAATATCTCCGTTTAAGTTTCCATAAATGTTGACTTCGTTATATATAACTTGACCGTCAAGATTATTGTTTGCGAAAGTCAAAACATTGGCATCAACATTTGCATTGCCTGTTGAAATATTTGAATCTCCTCCTGTATTTCGAGAAGATGTATTATTTCCAGAATTGCTTGCAAGATTTAAAGTGTTGCCGACTGTGGCGTCATTGTTTTGGAAAGTATTATTGTTGGTTATTGATGAACTATTGGAATTATTTGTTGAATCACTGCCGTTTCCTGTATTTGTTGATGAACTAGACCCTGTTTGGCATCCTGTGATGCAAGTTCCAGAACCTGGATTTAAAATTAAATCTCCGTTTTGATCACCGTTGACATCAAATTCGTTGACATTTACTCCGTCAACATTAGAATTTAGCGCAGTTATAACTGTTCCTGAAGTATTAGCATTTCCTGTTGTGATACTAGAATTACCTCCCGTATTTCGTGATGCAGAATTATTTCCAGTATTTGTGTTTTGAGTTAAATTATTCCCAACAGTTGCTGAATTATTCTGAGTTGTATCATTATTCGTTGTAGTTGAGCTGTTTGAATTATTGGTTGACCCTGAACCATTATCGGTATTTCCAACAGTAGCTGACGGACTTGAATCTCCTAATGATGCCGAATTATTATTTGCATTTGTAACAATTGCTGCTGAATTGTCAGCTGAACCGGTATTTATATTGGCACCGCTGCCTGCATTTGATGTTTGGTTTCCGGTTTGATTGCCTGTATTACCAGTTGTGTTTTGAGTATTTGCTGGAGCATTTGTTGGAGTTGGTGTGTTTGTATTTTGGTTATTATTAGAATTGTTATTTGTGTTTCCATTTGATGGTGTATTGGGAGTAGGCGTTGATACTGCAGGAGCAGTCGGCATTGGTGCAGGTGTTATTGTTGCAAGAGGCGGAGGAGTTGCTACTGGAGGAGCGGTTGGCGCTGGAGGAGGGGTTACTTGTGATGATGGATTTGGTGTAGAAATTGCAGGTGCTGTTGGGGCCGGAGGAGGGGTAATATCATCAGCGAAAGTTATTACAGGTGCCTGAATTAAAAGCATTAAGCTGATTATTAAAACTGATATTAATTTATTTACTTTTTTCATTATCTAACTTTCTTTCTATCTATTTTGGTTTGTGGTTTCCTCCCCGAAGTGCGGGAGAGGAAATTTCCACAATTCCAGTTACTTTACATGTTGAAATGTAAAGCGTTTAACAAATCTTGCAAACTGAATGTCAAAGTGACATTAGTATTTGAACCACTCCAAGGGAATGGAAGAGTTGTTACGTCAGTTCCGAAGAAGTTAGCATTTCCCTGATTGTTTATATCAGTTGTATTGCTTGAATCTCCAGTTGATACTGATGGATCGCTGGTTGCTCCAGTGTTGGAGTTAATTTTATTATCTCCAGACTTTGAGTTTCCATTAAGATCATTGTTCGTATCTCCACTATTGGCTTGTCCAATCTGTTGTCCGTTTGTTAAGTCAGCGTTGATAGTATCATCTGTATGATGATTATATTTATCGCTTGCACCATTGCCTGCAATCTTTGCTGTAACATCCATTAAACAATCGCATCCAACATTTGCATCGTTAAAATTAACGGCAGTGTCAGCTGAAACGTTTGTAACGGCGTTACCGGTGTCGATTGTTACATCTCCACCCCAAGGATCGGTTTGACCGCCTGTATTATCATCTGCTGTGTTTTTACCAGTGTTTGATTTTGCATAAACATTGTTATCGACACTTGCAGAGTTGGTTTGTCCAAGGACAACCCAATCAGTAAGTCCAAGATTTACTTTATTGTGTGAATCTGAACCATTTCCTGAAATTATTACAGAATCAGTTGAACCTGTGCTACCATCTCCATTTCCAACTTGTGCAACGTTTTGGTTTGCATTTGTTGTAACTGAAACGTTTGTTGTAGCATTTCCTGTTGAAACACTGACAGATCCTCCTGTGTTATCACTTGCGTGATTGTCACCTGAGTTTGCACTTACATTTTTAACATTGTTATTAACGTCTGCTGAATTGGTTTGAGTCAATTCGGTTTGGTTTTTAACTTGTGTATTTGCAGTGTTTTGTGATTTGTCACCGTTTCCTGTGACGTTGACATCAAGGTCACCAGTCGAGCATCCGCAATTACTTACGTTTGCAACGTTGCTGTTGACAGCATTATTGACTGTAACGTTTGTCTTTGCGTTTCCTGTATCAACACTTGCATCTCCTCCAGTATTGTGGCTTGCATTATTGTCACCACTATTTGCTGAAGATGATACGTTGTTGCTGATAGTAGCTGAATTGGATTGACTTACTTGAGTTGTTTGAGTCACGCTTACGTTTGCATTATTATTTGAATCTGAACCATTTCCTGAAATTGTGATTGTGTCAGCAAATGCAGGGGTAACGGATGCAAAAACTAATGCAGCGGTTGAAACTATAGCAAAAATTTTTTTAATATTCATTCATCTTCACCCCCTTCCTGCTAGAGAACATTTGCACTTCGTTCTCAAACTTTTTTTGGTTATAACCAAAACTTTCGTTTTGTAAACAAAAAAAGAGGCTTCTCAACACGAAAAGAAATTCCTGTTGAAAAGCCTCCGATTGCGGTCAGCCTTTATTTATAAGTTACGCTATAAGCATAGCTTGTAAGTTTCACTTATGAGATATATATAATTTATTAGAAAAAAGTTGTCAATACCTAATTTCATATTTTCACTGTTTATAATAAAAATAAAAAGGTTTTAGATTTTTTTGATAAAATCAACCGATGAAAAGTGAGAGAGAGAAAAAATTACAAAATGAATTATATAGACCGTCTCACGAGTTAGCGTGGATGTTAGGAATATTAGCAGGCGGTTCGTTTACACGCGGATATGCTGTTGGTATAAGAGAAAATAATAAACAAGTTCTTGCACAAATCAATTCAATCGGAATTGGAATATTTGGAGTAACTCCGGAATTTGAATTTAAACGTTGGCATTTAAAATTTACAACTAGACAGGCAATAGGAGATTTTAGTAGATCTGAATGGCCTAATACTCTCACTTCTAATTATTCTTGGGTTTTAAATAAAGATTATGCATCAGACTTTTTGTCCGGATATCTGGATAAAAATGGGGGTATTTATCCGAGAGCAAATGGGGGCTGTATTACCCAATTTAGTACTTCAAGAAATGAATCTGCCGATATTCTTATTGATATGTTGAATACACTTAATATTAATGGAAGTAATAAAACTTATGAAAAAAGAAGGCAGGATAAACTTTCTGACGGTTTAACTGGAATTGCTTTAACTGCGATTTCAGATCAATTAGATTTATTTAACAATATATACACTTGTATTTCAGATAGACAACAAATCATTGATAATTTGAAACAAACTTATGTAAATCTAAGATTAGTTGATCCAGAAAAAGTTGATATATATGAAAAAGTAATAAAGATTAGAAAAGAGCATCCAGAAATGGGCGCGGTGAAAATTAAAAAGTTTCTTTCTGATAAACAAAAGAATCGCCGCGATATTAGTACTTTTACCATACAAAAGTGGATTTATATTGATTCACGACCTGATAGATTTCCAGTTAAGCGACTTACGAAGAAGTCTGATGGATTTGGAGGACTTAGCGATCTTCTTTTGTACAGGATTAATAAGGAGAGACGAAATGAAATAGCTGAAGTCCCATATATAATTCTAAGGCTGGGGGAAAGAATAAACAAAGAAGGAAACACAAACAATGAAGATTTGTTAAATATATTATATCGAGCTTGGACAATACTTAAAGAATCGGAAAAAATTCCAAATTTGAGGCAACAGGTCTTATTTGCACTTTTATCTAAAGACTATAAAGAGTTGTTGCAAAAAATTTACCTGGTTGAACGAATTATTAAACAAAGGATAGATTACGAATAAAAAATTAATTTTTTGGATGAATGTGGAGATTTGAGGTCTTTTTAATATTTCTTACAGTTATTTGAGTTACTTCACCTTTTTGTACATAGATTTCTATCGATCCGTAATCCGGGACAGATTTCAAGGCTTCTTTTATTTCTTCGATTAAGTCTTTAGATACTTTCATTAATTTAAATTAGAGTGTTAAAGGGATTTTTTGTTTATCTCCTTTAATTTCTCCAACTTGAAGTACAAAATTCTTATCTGAGGTATTAACTGTAAAGCCTAATCTGGAATAAACTGTGGAAATTGCTTGGACCGTAACGGGATCGTTGTCGACAGTTGGCGCAAGCCAGGTGTTTTGATCTCCGTTTGCTGAAAGTCTGACATAATCTTTGGTATTAATGCTTATTGGCTGGTCAAAAGAATTTGTTAATGCAAGAGTAACAATTAGAAATGTTCTTCCTGTTACTGCTGTAGCTTCCTGACCTTGAATAACTATTTGATTGTTGAGCGCTGCATTTTGAATTACAAATTTTACAGTTTCAGGATTTCCGTTTGATGTGCTTGCTGTATTGCCAATTGGAAAATCAAATTCTTTATTTAGATTTTCTGCTTTTTGTGGGGCGCTAATATTTACACCAGCAATTTTTGGTTTCGCATTTTTTCCTGTGAGAACTTTTATCCCTAAAAACAAAACTATAACGACAACAATAGCGAGCAAAATATATTTTCTTGATTTAGGATTTATTTTTGAAATAAACTGTCTTATTCGCCCCATAATTTGTAGGCTTGATCTTACAAGAGTGGTTGGGGATTGTCAAGGATTTATTGCAACCCATGGAGAGCTATCTGGATTTTCTCGGGAAGCTGCCGGGCTATCTCCCTGGGTCCACCATTTTGCTTGGTAAGGGACTCCATTTAAAATTACTTTAGAACCTGCTTCGTAAATTGCAGTTCCTGACCACTGGGGATAAGTTCCTGGAGCAACTGTTGGAACTGGAATTGGCGTTTCACCTGGTAAGACTGGACCAACTAATTGCCAAGGAGTCTGGAAAGATTGCAAAACTGGATTATCTGGAAGATCGCCCTGGGTCCACCATTTTGCAACATAAACATTGTGATGCCAGACAATTTTTGTACCTTCTAAATATGTAGCGTCAGCTGACCAGATTTGGTAAGGACTTGTAGCTGGGTCGTCTGGGGTTTCAATATCTTTTTGGTCTGCGACAGTTGTTTTTGCAGCACTATCAGAAATTTTTCCAGATAAACCTGCCTGCAAAAGATTGCTAAACGCAAACTTGTCTTCTTTGACTCCGCTACAGGAATCGGAAACGATTTGTGTATTTACATAATTTTCGCCACACTCGATATCACGATTAGCTGACCACATAGAAAGCCTTGCAATCTGATTTTGCTCTATAAATGTATTTAAAACTTTTGCATCATCAAGAGTAAAGACCTCGTCTTCGGTATCATTTTGGCCAATCATTGGAGTTGCTCCAATTTTTCCCCAAATTGATGCACTATTTAAATGAATTCCTGCATTGTCATATAGAATTCCTAACTGCCTATGAGTATTATTTAAGGCATCAGTATTTGCTTCCTGCAAACTTCCATTTGCTGGAAGAGTTCCATAATCCATAGTCATTACATTTACTCCGGCCAAATCAACTCCGCTATTTAGCATTGTGGTGATTGCATCTGTTCCATCCTCGGTTAATCCGTTTGGAGCAACTGGCAAAGTTAACCAGACTGCTAAAGATTTATTTTGATTTTTCATGTCTTTTTGTAATTTGGCAATAGTGTCAGCTCTTCTTTTCATCGCGTCTTTATTTTGTAAATTACTTCCTTCGATATCTAAATCAATAGTGTCAACGCTGTAATGGGCGATTACGCTTTTATAAGCATTATATAAATCGCTTTCTTTGGTACAGTTGATTGCAAGCTCGTCGTTTAACTGCCCTCCAAAAGAAATGGCGATATTGCCGCCCAATTGTCTAAATCTTGCGATTCTTCGATCTAAATCTAATTTTGAATTTGCATCGTTAATTGTGTAGGCATTTCCCCATGAAGGAGTACAAGGATTTGTGCTATCTGAAACAATAAAAGATAAAACAATATTTTTATTTATACTTGCATTGTCTGTCTGCTCAAAACTAAATGAAGGCGTAGCCGTAATATCAACATACGGAGCAAACCAGGGGTTTGACTGAATGGTTGGTTTTTCTGCTTTGATTTTGTTCCACCCTAAAAATGCGCCGTAAGAAATTGCGCCTAATATTAATAAGCCCAAAAATAATCTTGGAATTGATAATCTTTTACCTTCGTGCATCAGGATAAAACTCCTTTCCAATCAATTTCTTGTTTTGGTTCAGTTTTTATTGGTTCTGCTTTTTCTTCTCTCTTGGCATCAACATACATCCAATTTGTTAAACCAAGATAAGTATCTGTTAGTAAATCAAAAAGACCAATGTATGCGACAATTGCCCAAGTTGCGGCTAGTGCATTAAAAGCTGCAAAGGCTGCATTGCCCCAATTACTAATAAGAACATTTCTGTAAATTGTAAAAACTGAGAAAGCTACAATTAAAACCGGGACAATAACATAAATCATTCCTGAAGCTGTTCTATTTTTAACCTTAGGAGTTCTAGCAAAAGGAATTTTCTTTCCTGTTACTGCCTGCTCAACTGATTTGATAACTCCAGCTAAATTAACTGGAAGCATAATTAAATTAAATCCGTAAATTCTAAAAATATCGCTATATTTATAGCCGCAATACTTCAAATCAGAAGCCTGCGCAATAAAATAGGGAAGCGCTGCAAGCAAAACTAACGGGCTAAGCAACCTTCCATCATAAGGATAGGCAAGAAGAAAAATTAAACCAAAAGTTGCCCAGGCAATTGAGGCAAGATAATTCATACGTAGCATTACTTCCAATTTTGATTTTTTATTTGCCTGCGCAAGTAATTTTGGCATGATAATTAAACCACCGTTTGCCCATCTACGGCGCTGAACAACTAATGAACCGAAATCAGGAGGAGTTGCGCTGTAGCTTAATCTTTCCGGATAATTTACAAGATCCCAACCTTTTGAAGTCATATCAATACTTGATTCAGTATCTTCTATAACTGTGCGGTCTTGGATGTATCTTTTGATTACATTTCCGTTTTCATTGTCATATTCGACAATGTCATCAAGAGCATTTTTTCTAATAATTGCATTTGCTCCAACCCAGAAAGTGGCTCCATACTGAGTCATTCCCTGATGCAAAATATGCTGAATGTCTGTAGTTGCACCAGCTAATCTTTCAATACGAGAAAAAGCGCCTCTAAAAGATGAATAAGGAGTTTGAGTGACTGCAACTTTGCTGTTTTGCGGCTGCATTAAAAAGTAAACTAAACGTAAACAATATTCCGGAAGAAGAACAGAATCAGCATCAAGGGTTAATAAAAATTCACTATCGGGAATTAATTTTCCTTCAAACTTTGTTCCCATTATTCCAATATAAGAATTTAAATTCATGGCCTTATTTGCTTCCTGTGAAAGAGTTGGGTGAAGTTTTCTTTCAAAAGAAGTTAATTTTCCTTCAAATATCCAGGTCAATCTTTCGTAAAGCTCGAAAACGCGATCGTATGAAAGCTTACCATCTTCCTGCATGGAAATTTCTAAAGCTTCTTCTATTTTAGTAAGGTCAACAGCTAATTTTCTTAAAACTTCGTTGGCAAAGAAAATATCGACATGATCTTCAATTTTTTCTTCATCTGCCATTTTATTAAGCCAGCGTGCTGCAAACCTGTATTCGTTGGCTAAATTTCTAATAGCTTTTTTATTGACAGTTTTATTTCTTTTAAACTCGTTGAATGACTTTTGAACTCGTTTGTACGGTCCTGATAAGAGTTTTTCAATTTCAATTGGTAAGTTTCTTGCGTCATCTAAGCGTTTTGCATCTTCTGGATTTTTGGGATTTGGATTATTGTCGATTAATAAAACTACATTTGTTTTTGGATATTCCTGCAAAACTGCAGATAAAAGAGTTTTACGAATGACAGATTTTTCTTCATTATAAGATGGGACTAAAACTGTAATTCCTGGTTTATTTTTACTAAAAAATTTATCAAGAATGCTTCTTGCAACTCTTTCGTGCTTTGCAAATCTTTTAAGTGCACCGTGGCGTTCTATAAGATAGATTAAAGATGAGAAAGTAAGGAAAGTGACAACAAGGGCGTAGCTAAAAGCTTCCATAGTAAAGTGATAGCTTTGTGGCCCGTCGATAAGCTGCCTAATGATAATTGAAAAAATATAAAGGACCCAAAAAACAACTGTTAAGACGATCGCGACACGGCTTAAAGTCAATTTAAAAGGGGATGGCTTGGCATGCAAAAAAGAAAGAGGGGTAGTATTTTTTTCTGCACCCCACTGATGTTTGCGGACAAGCTTTTTCTGAGACATAACCATCAATTATAGGGTAGTTCTTGTGAAATTTCAAGAGCTAATAACAATAAAGAGTTGATGCAGAACTGGATACTAGCTTATTAATTTTTTTGCAGGGAAGGTTGGCCACTCTTTGAAATTTTATATTTTGTTCTGTTAGGAGTGTGTAGTTTGAGTAAAATTCCTGGGATTTTACTTTAAAGGTATTTCCCGAGTCTCTCATCTCTTCAAATTGTGTGTTTTCTGCCTGCATTCCTAAAATATTAGTGTTTAACGCGGCAATGAAATATAGAGAATTATTGATAAATATAAGTGTGAAGATTGTAATTGAAAAGAATTTGGTAAATTTATTTTTATCAAAAGCAACAAGTATTGGAATCAATAAAACAAAAGGTATTAATTCAATTTGAGATACATAACGAAGAAGGTTTGGAGTTGGAACAACTAAACTTGCAATTGTAATAAGCGTAAAAGCAAAAAAAGATACATATATAGAATATTTTTGACGCATTGTATCTGCATTAAATGACATATATATAGTAAAAATAAAACTTGCAAGAACTATTCCTGAGAAAAGAGGACCTGTTGCACCAACTCGATTATTGAAAAGTTTTGAAGCATCGTCAATCTCTTTAATACTAAAGGTAAAAGGTAATTTTAAATAAGCTCGATTCGAGATGCTTCTTGTATCGCCTGCACTTGCGACTTGCGATCTACCGAAAATTCCATAAACATAAAGAATGATTGGATTGGCGTATTTTAGATTTTGCGGAAGATTATTATATTTGACACTGCCGTTGAGAGCTGGAATGTTTGTTGGATAAAAAGGAGTTTGGTAAAAATAAATATTTTTAATATAAGGTATCCAGGAAAATATAAATGAAACAAGTATTACCAAAAAAATAAAAAGTTTTGCAGTTTTATTTAAGAAATATTCTTTGTTCATAAATCGATTTATGACTATAACCATGAAGATTATGCCAAGAAGACCTGCAACTGGAAGCAAACTATATTTTGAACTTGCCAAAAATATTTCAGCGCTTATAAAGGAAATTAAACTCCAATAGTTTTTCTTTTTAAGAATAAAGACAATAAGACTACTTATTGCAATTATTGTAATCTCGTAGGCAAGACCATCCTGCATAAAACTAAATTGTTGATTTATAAATAATGGCTGAAAACAAACCAGAAATGAAAGAAACACCGATAGAAAAGTTTTAATTTTAATTTTTTTAAGTAAGATAAATGTAAAGAGCATTGCGATTAGCAAAAAGATAAAATTAATTATTTTTGCGGAATTAACTGACCCGACAACGTTGTAAATACTTGCTTCGATTTCCCAAGACATTGTTGGATATCCCTCGGCAAAAACTTGACTTGGAAGTCTAACTGGAAAATTTATAGTTTTTTGCCAAACCGGATTCCAACCTTTGGAGAGAGCAATTACTGCTGTTTGATGATATCCTTGACCATCCCAGCTTAAATCATATGTTTTTCCAATTAAAAGAGATAATCCAAGAAAAATAAACGAAGTAATTACAAATATTAATAGAGGTGTAAAGTTTTTTGTTTTATTCTTTTGTGTAAGAAAATAAATCGATAATATGAATATGTAAAAGAAAAAACTTATTGGAAGAGTATAAGATGAAATGGGGATTTTTAAGAAAAATCCGAGGCGGATGAGCAAGACCTCAAAAATAAAAAATTCAAAAAAAAGGAAAGTAAATTTCTCAATTTTCTTCATGAGACTTGACTATAAAATCCTTTAATACACAATTCTTACAAATTATTGTAATAAATTTGTAAACTTCAGCTTATTCTTAAGCTTCATGTGGGAAAGTGATCTTAAATTAGATAAATATATTTATGTTCGCGATAACCCGCTTTTAATAAAAACACTTGGTCTTGTAGGTCTTGTGACAACATTAATTATGGCCTACGGGTTTTGGAAATTTTTTCATGTAAGTATTTTTTATTTAATTTTTTTTGGACCAATTGTTTTTATTTTTATTGTAAATAAAGTTTTAAGATATGCGATACAGTTGTTTTATCCAAAGTTTGACATAGAGCGTCATGAAGAATTCGTCTCAAACTTTTGGGCAACTCATGAAGAACCGTCTGTCGATATTTTTTTGCCTTGGGCAGGCGAAGACTTAAAAATACACGAAGAAGTTGTAAAAGCTGTTAATAATTTAAATTATAAAAATTTTAAAGTATACATGCTTGATGATGGAGGATTGCCAGAACATAAAAGTCTTGCTGATAAGTATAAATTTAATCATTTACAGCGACCAAATAGGGGTGAATTTAAAAAATCTGGAAATTTACAATATGGGTACGATCATTCTTCTGGAGAGTTTGTATTTATACTTGATGCAGATTTTATTCCAACACGTGATAGTTTACATGACCTAATTCCTTATATCGCAAGCGATAATCAAATGGGAATTTTACAAACTCCTCAGTATTTTGAGCAAACAAAAAAAGTGCATAAAAGGTCTGCAATAGAGTTTGGGGGAGGAAATATTGTTGAGGAGTTTTATAAAATTAATTTGCCATGCCGAGATGTATTTAGAGCTTCAATGTGTGTTGGTACTTCAGCAATTTACAGGCGAACTGCAATTATGAAACTTGAAGGAACTCCAAAAGTGCATGCAAGCGAAGACCTTGCGACTGGACTTCTTGTTACACAACATGGATATTATGTTAAATATTTGCCACTTATTTGCAGCATGGGTACGAGCCCTGAAACTTTTCAAGGATATTTTAAACAACATCAAAGATGGTGTAGCGGAAATATTGTTTTTGCAAAATATTGGCCTCAGGCAAGACTTAATCCTATTGCAAGAATTATTTATTTATCAAACCCCAGTTATTATTTGGCCGAAGCTTTGGGGATATTTTTCTCTTTTCAGTTTTTAGCACTTTTATATTTCAATGGAAATACATTAAACATTCGTAATGTCATCTATTTTTTGCCTTATCTTTTTTACAGCCGAGTTTTGGTTCCGCTTTCTAAAACTAATAAAAATAAACTAGGGACAAGACTTGCAGCGCTTTCGAATGCGTATACATATATTTATACATACATTCACATGATTGTTTCTGGTGTTCCAAAATGGCATCCGACTGGAGTGAAAATTACAAAAATGCACAAAGATTTTTTGCATGCAATAGATATTGGAATAGTTTTGTCTTCCGTTTTTATAATCTCTTTTTTATTTGTAATATTTAAAAGACCTCAAATACTTGGAAACTATAATGCATATTTGATTTTGGGATGGGCTGTTTATTCGGCATTTTGGCACGGAGTTTTTTTGTTTCTTGCTTCAAGATTTATTTTGCAAAACACTATTTCTGATGCAAACAGCCCTTTCAAAAAGATTTATCTTTATACAAAAAGCCATTTGTCCATTTTGTTAATAATTATTCTTTTTGGGGCACTTATTTTTAATGCAACTATTGCTTTTAAAAATCCAGATGCACCAACAGTTCTTGCATTGAACGAGCTGACTGGTAGAGATACAACTAGAATTGCTTTAAATACTTCTTCTCCGACTTCAAACCAAATTGTTGTTGCTCCAAATCAGACACCTGCGACTTTTAAATATAAAGCGCAAAAGGGAGATTCACTTACAAAATTGGCTGTTAACGCAATAAGAGATTATGAGAAAACAAACAAAATGAGTTTAACGGCTAAGCAAGAAAATTTTGCTGCGGCGAAAATTGTCGCAAATATAACTAAGAAAGGAATATTAAAAATTGGAGATGAAATTGATTTTGATCCAGTACTTCTTAATAAAGAAATTACTGTGGCAGAGAATATTCGCTAGAATAAATTGTATTATTTAAGCCAGATTTTACAGAGTTAATATAATTAGTTGATTTTTCAATCCTCCAGTCAACTTCACCAAGATTAGATTTGTCTTCGTTAAAGAAGATAATTGCTTTGATTTGTGGAAATGTGTCTGGAAGTTCTGTAAGTAATTGTGAAAGCCAAGTCGCTTTGTAATCATTTGGCACAGAATTTGTTTCTGATAACATAATTGGTTTTGCAGTTATGCTAGTTAATTCCTGATATGATTGCTCAAATACATTTTTAAAGGGAGTTTTTCCCCAATTGTAGCCATCAAGCGCAACCCAATCTACAAAGCCATCTCCTGGATAAAGCTCCTTATAGGGAATTGTGTTTTGTCCTGTTGTATTGAAAGATAAAACCCATTGGACGTTAATTGCACCGTTATTTTTTAAAACATTATGAAAATGAATCCATGCATTTTTGAAATCATTGTTTGTGCTATTTAGCAAAGGAATGCTCCAATACATTTGGGGGAGATTCATTTCCCAAGCAAAACGAAGGAGGATCGGCTTATTGTAACTTTTTAAGTTGTCTGCAATTTCTTTTAGAAATTGGTCGCAAGAACCACTGGCAATTTTTTGATATAGATTATCTTCTTTTTTTCCTGGACAGCCAGCAAAAAAATAGGGATTTGAACTTACCATTGGTACCCAACCATGTGAAGAGATCTGGTTTAAATTATTTATAAATTCGGGGCTTGCTAAATATTCCCAACCGTCGTAAAAATTAGCGATCGCCATTTTTTTACCGAGGGTATTTTGAAAATTAAAAAGAGGACTAATATTTAATTTTTGATTTTCCCAAAAACCTCCAACCCAGGCACCGACATAAATTTGTTTTTCGTTTTTTACCATATTTTGTTCTGGAACTGATTGTGTTTTTTGTTTTTCCTTAAATATGAAAAACAAGCTGATTACGGCAAAAAATAAAAGTGCATAAAAAATATTTTTCATATTAACTTATATTAGAATATCATTTCTAATATTTTATTTGATAAGACGATGAGGAAACCGCTAAGAACTAGATTATTTTTGAGAGACTTGGCTGGAAACAGCTTGAACTGTTGTCTGATTGCCACCGTTTTGGTTTTGAACTACAACCATCAAAGTAAAAAGTGCCATAAAAAGAAGACCAAATAAAACTACATAAGTAATTATTTTACTTTGCATCACTTCTTTTTCGTGATGAGCTAAAGTTTTGTGGTGTTTCTTTGCTTTTGCCATTTGTAATATCATATTAGTAATATAGCTTTATGGATGTCAAGAGGTATATTTTATTTGCAGCTGGAATCTTATTTGGATTAAGCGTTGTCTTTATTTATAAAATAATTACAACTCACCCTGCAGAGCCAATCGGAAATATTGTGCAAAATATTGCAAAGCCTGACTTTGATATTTCCAAAGCTCCAAGCCAGTCTATTCAAGGAAAAATTTTATCTATGAGCGGAAATATTTTTTGGGAAAGCAGAACTGCAACAGAATCTTCACAAATAAGTTATCCGCAGATACTTCAACAGGGAGAAAGTTTGCAAACAGGAGATAACGGAAATGCGCAAGTTGAATTTCCAAATGAAGCAGAAATAATAATGGATGCAAAAACAGAAATTGATTTTATACAAACCCTGCCAACAGAGTTTGTTGTAAATATTGCAAGCGGATCGGCGACATTTACAAAATTAAACGACCCTCTGGAAATAAGAGCTGGGCATTTATTGACAAAAATAAATAGCGGACAAACAAAAATTGGAATTGATGAAACAGGGAATATAAATTTGAATATCATAAGCGGATCAATAACCAGCGCTTATAATGATCAAAATCTTGTTAGTCATGAAGAAGATTTTAATTCTCCACAAAGATTTACATTTGACGATTTGACAAGGAAATTTGTTTTTTGATATCGTTAACTAATGCAAAACGACTTTACACCTGACGCAACTCCAGATATTCATATTGGAACTGAGACAACTCCTGCGACAAATGGTACAAATCCAACAATTCCGCCAGCCACTCCTCAGCCAACTACAACACCAATTAGCCCTGAACCAAGCCCGATAACTCCTATGCCTATGCCAAATGATTCGAAGAAAAAAACAATGATGATGGTTTTAATTATTGTGATAATTATTGCTTTGCTTGCAATCGGCGGAGCAGTTTATTTTTTGCTTCTTAAAAAGCCAGCAACTGCAATTCCTACTTCAACTCCACAGGCAACTATGACTACTGCACCAACTACATCGCCAATATCTTCTTCAACGCCAGTACTGACACCTACACCAACAAGCACGGATAGCGCAACGATAGACATTAACTTGAATACAACTGCGACAACAAGCGCTACTCCTTCAGCAACTCCTCAATAGGATTGAAGATATTTCCACTTTGATTTTCATAACCTAAGGCCCAAATTGCTAACCCCCCCAGATTATTGCCTTTGATAAAGTTTATTTTGGAGCTAACACTCTTCATATCAGGGTAAAAATATTGCTGAAAAGTATTTGAATCGGTATTTTTATAAATTAAATAACTTTCCTGAGCAACATTATCAAACTGAGCACTGCAAGTTGCACAATTACTTAATAAATTTTCCAGATCTTTATTATCTTCTATAAATGCTGTGGTTGGAATTACAGCAGAACGAGGAAAATTATCTATAGTTTCCCATGAATATCCATAAAATGGCATTCCTAATAAAATATTTTTAGGGTCAATTAATTTACTTGCAGCATTTATTGCACTTTGGGTATCAAATTCACTTTCGCTTCCAGCTCCATATAAAGGAGCGACAGGGCCTGTCACCAACGAGCTTGGGGAATGAAAGTCGTAGGCCATGACAACAATATAATCAAGATAATTTATGATATTTTTGGGAACAGAAAGATGATCATCGCGAACTAAATCAACAGGAATAATATCGTCGCTTAACGTAAGACTTGGAATTTTGGATTTAATTTGATCGTGAATTTCTTTAATAAATAATTGGTAATTTAACTGCGCTGAGGGAGAGGCAGTATCCGTGCCTTCAATATCCATATTAAGATCCGAGAAACCGTATTGAGAAATAATTGGCGTAAGGTCATTTACCAAATTATCTGCGTGATTTACAGGATCAGAAATTAATTCATTGATTGAATCCTGATCTCCGTCAAAAATTGTTAGAGAGAGTTTGATATTATTTTGCCTTGCATTATCAAAAAATGGATCTAATTTGCCGGAAGTTAGAGCTAAATATCCAGGCTCTGATTCTCCAGGCATTGTGAATTTTAGAATTGAACCATCTGTGTCTGGCGTCAAACTAAAATAATCTAAATTGGTTATTTTGCCAGCATAATTTTCACTTGCACTACTTAATAACCAATAAGGCAAAAATCCCAACACTTCCTTATTTGTTTTTTTTGAAGTTGAGACTGTTGTAGAAACTGGATTTTTTGAAGATGGCTTTTGAATTATATTGGTTAGTAAAAAGCCAAGACTCAAGCCAAAAACTAAACCTAAAATAATTACTGAAAGATTTTTAAATACTTGCATAAATACAGTATAATATATTTCGGATTTTATATGGTTGATTATGAACAAAATATTGTAACAGTTGGAGGAGGAAGTGGTTTGCCTGTTGTCAACGAAGCACTTTTAAGAACAGCAAAAGTTGACTTCATAACTGCAATTGTTACTCCGTTTGACAACGGCGGATCTACTCGCATGGACAGATTAGATTCATATGGAACACAAATTGGTTATGCGGATGCAATTCGAGTATTATTTTCTCTAATTGACCCTGAACAGTTAGATCCAAACAAGGTTGCTACTCTCAAAAGATGGTTTACTCAAAGAGATGAAAAAGATAGAGTACCAGCAAGAGGAATAGTTCACAATTCGTTTACAGCTGATAATGGAATTTCTCAAATTGAAAGAGATTTTTGCAGCCTTGGTGTAAATTTAAAAGGAGAAGTGCTATTTTCCAGTACAAAATCGAGCCAAATTGTGTTTACGACAGAAGACAATGATTATTTTGAAGGAGAGGATATGCTTGATATTCGCTCGACAACACCAGATACCGTTCGAAATATGAAGCTTAAGCCGGAAATTGATGCATTTCCCAAAGCTATTGAGGCTATTAAAAAAGCGAAATTAATAATTCTTTCTTGTGGCTCTGTACATGGCTCAGTTTTGTGTAATTTTTTGCCAACTGGAATGAAAGAAGCAATGGAAGAAACTGCTGCAAAAGTTTATTGGGTTACTAATTTAACAAGTACAAAAAATGAAACAGATGAAGCAACTCCAATTTCAATGGTAAGACTTGCTGAAAAATATACTGGAATTCAAATTTCAGGCCTAATTGTCCCACAAATGACACGTGAACAGTTTAATGAAGAACACCCTGAAGTGGCTGACAGATATAAAAAACGTGAATCCTCTCATTTTTTAGGATGGAGCGAAGACCAACTTGATGAAGCGCATAGTGCTGGTATTGAAATTGTTAAGCATGATGCAATAAAAATCATTAGGATTAATCTTCCCGAAGATGCTTATAAGTTAATAGTTCGCCATGATCCTGTCAAACTTGCGCAATCTTTAAAATCTATAGTTTAAACTTGACAATAAGCTAAAAAACCTATATATTATGGGTTATAAAGGCTCTCGTGTGAGAGCCTTTTTTAGTGCCTAAAGGAAAATATGTTATCAAGTTATTTGCTAACTTTAGCCTTAGCTTTTGCTAATCCGACACCTTTTGAAGCCGGAAGCACTTCTAGTGCCCAAACAACCATTGCAAGCCATGTTATGCCTATGACTGACAGATATGCAGTCCAAAGCGTAAATACTGTATTTAAAGATAACATCTTGCTTACTCTTCGTTATATGGACGGAGAAATTAAATCAAAAGCTGATATTGATTGGAATAAAGTTGAATCTGATTATCATTATTCATTTACTTTACAGCCTGGCCAAGAATTTGCTTTCCATGACAAAGTTGCGAAGCAATATGATAATGGGCAAATTGTTCAGGAAACAAACGCACATTTTGATTTTGATGACGGATTTAAGTCTGATGGATATCTAACTGGAGACGGCGTTTGCCATCTTGCTTCTATTATTGATTGGGTTGCAAAAGACGCCAATCTACAGGTGACCGCGCCAACAAACCATAATTTTGCCAACATTCCTGATGTGCCTAAAGAATACGGAGTTGCTATTTATGAAGGTCCAGATGGAGGGGAAATGACAAATTTGTATATTACAAATAACAAAAATGTTCCTGTAACTTTCAAATTTGATTATACAAATAATAATTTAACCGTGAGCGTCAGTGAATGAGTTTTGGTATAATAGCCTTATGGTGGCTGTAGCTCAGTTGGTTAGAGCGCGTGCCTGTGGAGCATGAGGTCGGCAGTTCGAGACTGCTCAGCCACCCATAACGATTTTTTAGTACCTTCCAACCTCTTAATTATCTCAAAAGATTGACTCAAATACTCTGTTCTAAAACCTGGATATTGATAAATTATATTCTGCGGGAATATCGAACTAACGAGCGTCTTTTTCTCAAATAAGTCTTTGCTTTGTGTCCAAGCTTTGTCCAAATTCCATAAAAAGTTATTCATAAAATTGACTAAAATATCTATGTCTATTTTTTGCAGTTTTGCCTCGCTTTTAATAGTCTTTTTTACTAAGATTTGATCTTCAATTAACTCAAGTTGTTCTTTGAAAGCTTCATCTGAATAAATTCCCTGTAAGTGCTTTTGTCCGAGTTTCTTTCTTACTTCATATAAGTCGCTTAGTTCTCTGTCTACACCTTTTTGTTTATTTATTAAGTGAGAATATCTATCTTGCCATTTTTCTTTTACCATTGCAGTAAATAACTGAACAAACTTTTTCTTTGGTTTTACTTTGGTCATAAACTGAATAAATTCTTTCTCAAAGTTTTCTTTGGGAACAGAAGGGCTAAAATGAGATTTTTCTAAACAATAATAATAAGGGTATTTGCGTTTTGAAAAGGCAGCTGTCATTAACTTCCCGCACTTGTCGCAAATGACATGACGCCTTAATGGGAAACTTTCGTTTAATCTGTTATATTTCATGCCGACAGTTCGGGAGCGTTTATCTATAATCCCCTGAACTTTATAGAATAAATCTTCACTTATCATAGCTTCATGATTGCCGATTTTATCGGTACCCCAATCTTTATTTGCCACATAGCCGGCATAGAATTTATTTCTAAATAGTCTTTGAGTTTGTTGTTTTTTTGTGATGGGGATAAGTCTGTTATTTTTGTATTTGACTCTAATATTTAGCTTTCGCATGACTGGAATAATCGAATCAAGTGTGTAAATTCCCGTTGCCATTTCTTCCCATGCTTTTTTTACTGCCTCAAATTGTTCAGAGTCACGCTCGATAATTTGTTTCTCGTCTTTTGTTATATTTATGTAGCCGACTGGTGCTTTGCCGTTGGCCCAGCCTGATTCTAATCGTTTTCTCATTCCGTCTTTTGACCTTAAACTTTTTGTTGCATTATCCAGTTTTGCACTTGCTGCGAGAAGCGTTTCAAGAAATTCACCAGTTGGACTATTTTCGACAGGTTCTGTAACAGATATAATTCTGATTCCATATTTTGAGAGCTGTCTTTTGATTGCCAGAAAATCATAAGTATCGCGGGATATTCGATCTATCTTGTAAATAAATACAGCGGATACTTCTTTTTGATTTTTTCTGCAATCTTCTAACAGCCTTATAAGTTGTGGGCGATTTGTAGTCTTTGCACTTACCCCTTCTTCTCTATAAATTCCATTTTCCACTATCTTAAATTCTTGTCTTTCAGCTTCTCGTAAACAATAATCTTGTTGATTATCAAGGCTAAAATTAGAAACCTGTTCTTCAGAACTAACTCGCAAATATGCGTAAGCTTTTTTCATAATTGTTTATACTTCTTTACCTTATACTTTCTTTCAAAATGACGCAATCCAACCTCAATAATGCCATTAAAAGTGTTAATAAGTGATTGAATTTCTTCATCAGGCATATTTTTTGCAAGTTCACCTAAAAACTTTTTAGCGCTGGCTATTGTCATATGCGACCTCCACTCGTAGACAAACTTCTTAGATTAAGGTCGTTTACTCTCTTTCTTAAAAGTTCCAAACCTTCATTATTCTTTGTATTCTTATTTGTATTCTTACTATTAGAAGTTTCTAACAACTGATATAACGAATTTGTAACAGTTCTTATGATATTTTTATCACCTTTATCTTTGCTAAATGTGATAGTTTCATCACAAAAGTCGTAAATATTTGTTTGAGAATAGCCTCTTCTTCGCTTGAGTATAAATTTATGTTTTTCTAACCATGTGGTATGGTGATTTATAGTTTCTCTTCTTTTACCTAAATCGTTGGCCAACCTTTGTTGCGAAGGGAACGCTTTGTGGTGACCATATGCATAAGACTTTATGTCAACATAAACTCGAAATACGCAATCAGGTATTTTTCTATTTCTTATTACCCAATTTGGTATTAGAGTGAAATCGCTTTTTGGCTTAGAATATATACTCATTTTTATAGCTAAGATTCTTGATATAATTTGTCTTTTAGTGTCTTGATTGCCGAAATAAGAACTCGAGCATCTACGAGTACTTCAGAGTTTTGATTTTTTGAAAAATTGAAATTTCGAACCAACTTACGAAGTTTTGCTGTATCAGAAAAAACAAATTGCGAACGACGATTTCGTGTATTGTTTTTTTCAATGTCCAAAAGCTCCAAGTCTTTTGCAATCAAAAAACAAGATAAATAAAAATTGGCACTTTTGAAATTTTTATTCTCATTCATAACTCAATACTAAATTGAGTTTTTTACTTGTTCTAGTGAGGTGAACTAGTGAAAAGTAGGGATAAATGGGGACAGTTTCATTTCCACTTGTCTTGAATTGTCATTGATGCGCCCCTGTTTATTATTTTTATTGTTATGGGAAGATTTTGTAAACTCTTTTTTAAATAATAAACATTTCTTCGCATAGACTGATTTATCACCTTTCGTTTACCTTGTCTGGGGTATTTTCTACCAAATGAATGCTCGTAAAGTTCTTTATACGGCCAATGGGCTAAACTATTTTCGAAGAGGTAATGAAAAATAGCAAATTTTTCTGACCACGTATTTGGGAAGGTGTGTACTACTTTATTTTTGTAAATAAGCAGCCCCTTGTTATTTTCTGAAATTTCCAATTTCCAGTTTCGTAGATTGGTACGCTTAATTTGCATATAGCCAAATAATTCATTAGATTTCCATAAGGGAATTTCCATATTTATATTTATTTGCTTGTATTTTACACTTATTAACACAAAAAGCGGATCATATTGATCCGCCTTCTGTTAAATAAACATTTACTGAACTACTTCACAACTATCTATCTTAATAACTCCAATGGTTTGCCCTCCAACTGTACCTTTTACTGTAACTGTCTGGCCGTTTTTAAGAGGGATAAGCTCACTTTTGTCTGTTATATTGCAGTTTATTTGAGTCATTGAATACTGTTTAGTTGCTACATTGTAAAATGAAATTCCGCTATCTGTTATATTTGAGATTTGAGCGCTGAATTGAACTACTTTATTATTCCATTTATCTTTTGCGGCAACTTGGTTAGTATCAAAATCATCTGCTATTTGGCTTGCTGTAATCGCTTCTGGTGTGCTTGTAGGCTGTATCAGAGCATTATTATTGCTTGTAGTTACCTTACTGTTTTTGCTACTTCCGGCAGCCCCAATAACTCCAAGTACAACTAAAATTACAATAACTCCCAGACATCCGATCCCTAATTTCTTCTTCAATTTACATCACCTCTTTTCATGCTTGTTTTGTGCCTGATATTTGGCATTCTCGCCACATACAAATTATGGCACAGATGCCAAACTTATTCAACTTATAGCTTATGGCTACGATTACAGAGAGATTTGGAAGTAAAGTTAGAAAACTTCGTGAACAAAAGAATATGTCACAACTTGAACTCGCTCAAAAGTCTGGCCTTGATCTAACTACAATTAACGAAATTGAAATGGGTAACAGAAGCCCGATGTTAAAAACAATCTGGAAAATATCAAATGCATTACAAGTAAAACTAAGCAGTTTGTTTGAGTTGTAATATATTAACTTTCAGTTTGTATTATCAACTATTTCCACTTTTATCCCTGTAATAATTTTTTCAGGCTCAACACTAGCAAAATTTGCTTTACCTTCAGTTTTGTCAGCAACAAATTTGAAGGCGTCAAGATCATTTCTTGCTTTAATTATGGCCAGATATGCTAAGTCAGCTGCAACACAACGCTTATCCGGGTCGTTTTCTTTCCAAGCCATAAATTCACTAACAGTCAGAGATTTGAAGTAGTTAAGCCAATATGTGAAAGACTGATAATTTTTTGGTCTGCCGTTGTGGGTTATATTTTCAGGGTGTTCGCCTAGTCCACCAATTCCCTTCGGGTTACGGTTGTAATTTATAATTTTGACTTGTTTCGAAGTCTGTTCCATGCCTAATTGTATTCTATTTTTTGTTAGCATAGAATTGTATACTGTTGTATGTATTTAACCCACAGCCACCAAGTTTTGCCATCAGTCGGTTTATCGAACAATGCAGCAGTTGGGGCAGCAATCGGATCATTTACGGCTTTTATTTTTGGATTGATTGCCTATAACTACACTAAAAAAAGGGAAAAATGGATTACACACCATAATGCTTTGGTAAAAACTGAACGACTTGTAAATAGACATTTGAACGAAATTACTGGAAATGTTTTTTTGCTGGAAGGCGCGATTAAAACTTTCGAAAAAGACGCGTTTAGTGAAAATGTACTAGATCCGTTGGAAAGCCCAGACTATATGATTGATTTCCACAATCTCGAATTGGTAAACACATATCAAGATTACGAAGCTCTTGTCGACAAAGTTAACCACGACCTGTCTGCGTGGAATAAATCAAACGAAAGACTTTTTAATGTAGCTCTTAGCGGCAAAGTTCCGCTGGCGGATATTGATTTAAATCGCAAAGAACTTACAAGAAGATCGCGAGAAATAACGAGTCATTTAGAAGATTTGCTGGAAGAATCTTATACTATTGGCGCTTATGTCAGAAAGTTTATGGCTGTCGATAAACCAGACTTTTTTGGTCGCTTGGGTCCTACTGAACGAATTAAACTTACAGAGCAAGAAATTTCTAGTGAAAGAAAAAAATTCGTTAAAGAAAGTAAAGATACGATTGAAAGAGACAAAAATGGTCGACTTAGCAAATACAAGCACTAAAAAACACAATGAAAGCTGCGATAAACGATTATTTTGATCTTAATTAAGTTAATGTTAATTGTTTTGTAGTTTTTCTAAGGCTGAAGAAAACTTTTCCCAATCTCTGTCTTTTATTTCAACCACGCCAGTTTTTTGTGCCTCTTCAAGATAGACTGAACCTCTTTGCCCTGGAACTCTAACTGGTTCATTTGGATTCATTGGTGGAATAGCTAAAATATCATTTGCTAATTTTGTTGTTGAAGCTTTGAAATCTTTGATGTCGCCAAACGAAGCTGGATCAATAACTATAATAAGTGTTCCAATATATTTTTGTGAGTCCGATGGTTGATCTAATCCGCTTTTGCCTCTGACAAGTGCTCCGCTTAAAACTTCTAACAGAAGGTTAATCGCATAACCTTTGTATCCACCAAAGGGAAGTATTGCAACTGCATCATTTGGATCCGTAGTAATTACACCTTCTTTGGTTAAATATGCATTATCAGGGAGTTTTTCACCATTTTCTTTTGCCTGTCTAATTCTACCCCAAGCATACATAGCTGTTGCTGCATCAAAGATTATTGGGAAACTATTTGTTGGAATTCCATAAGCAATAGGGTTTGTACCAAATATGTCTTTTTTACCGCCATGCGGGACAACACCCTGCGGCCCACCATTTTCTGCAATTATTGCTATACAATCTTGTGCCGCAATTTTACGGCAAAAGACATCAAAGAAGTCATTATAAGTGCTGTCGTAAATTCCAAAAGCATAAATCCCTTGCTTTTTCGCTGACTTTACAATTTCATCTATATAACCAGCTGTGATTAGAGGCGCAAGTCTACCATTTCCCTTAATAAGTTTCAACGAAGGTTTGTCTACAACGATTTCTTCTTTGTCCACTCTGATGTTATCTATAAGCCTTGCATGCTTGCCCGGTAATTCTCCAATCGGGCTAAATTGATTACCGATTATTTCTTGTTCAACAATTAAACCAGTGAAGGTTTCAATATCATGCGAAGGCATACCTACAAGTTCAAGATATTTACTTACTTTTTGCTTCAACTCACTCGTTTTTATTTTCATTTTTTAATAAACTCAATCGCCTCATCAACCATAATGTCTTGATGTGGTGCAAAAGAATGAACAGCGCCGTCGATTATCTTTCCAGTTGAATTTGGGATATTTTTTAAAAGAATATCCATTGCTTCTTTTGGGTGCTCGGGGTTTGTTGGGTAAAAATATTCGTCTTTGGATCCGACAATAATTTTTGTGGGTACATTTATCTTTTTTAATACCGGGAAATCATAATTTTTGTTTGAGAACTCAAACATTCTACCAAACTCATCTTGACTGTACCAGCTGACATAAGTTTTATATGAAAGAACTATACTGTCAAATTCATCGGTAACCATTTCTTCACCTCTTCCACTGTCAA
This sequence comes from Patescibacteria group bacterium, assembly GCA_035549555.1. Lineage (NCBI taxonomy): Bacteria > Patescibacteria group bacterium. The sequence continues at coordinate 265,640 of DASZQR010000010.1, read as the reverse complement.
CCATTTTTTGTGCGCTTTTAAGAGTTTCTTCAAGAGGCTTCTTCGTGTAAATTTCTAATCCAGCTTTTTTGTCAAAAGGTGCTAGCAGTATAAGTTTTTTAATTGAATCTTTGTTTCTTCCCGTAAGCAAATATCTAACAACCTTATAGGTTCCCAGTGAATGACCTGATAGAATTATGTCTTTGTAACCTTTTTCTAAGAGAAATCTTACCCAAGCACCAATATCTATATGGCAATCTTCAATAAGTTCATATCTTGCTCCGATTGTCGTTATCTTCTCATCAGTAGTATTAAAGTCTTTTATTTTCTCACTACCTCTTGTATTTACTGTAAGAAAAGATAGATTTTCGGCTTTTGATCTCTCTGCTAGAAGTTGCACGAATTTATTTTCATAAAAGTTTCCCTCAAAACCATGAATATGTAGTATGGCTTTACTACCTTTTCCCGAAACAAAATAACCTTGAAGATAAATATTATCTGAAGTGGCAACTTGCACCAGTGAGGGACTAGATATTTTCATCTGCGTGTATTATAGCCTATTATGAAATCAAGCAAAAGCATAGCTCTTCTGTCCGAACACTTTGAACAATTTACTCATTTCACTTATAATTTGTTCTAACTGAAGATCGTTAAGAACCCCAATATGTTAGTAGATATTATTGAAGTTGTTTTTAAAGGTGGACATGGAGGGCGCGGGATTGTTTCATTTGGAAAAATGGCAAGAAGCGGACCTGACGGGGGAAATGGAGGCCGGGGAGGAGATTTGTTTGTTCGGGCAACTTCAGATATAACATTACTCAACCAATTTAATTCTGAAAATTTTGCTGCGGCAGAAAATGGGCAACCAGGCGGACGAAATAAAACAAGTGGAAAAGATGGAAAAGATTTAGAAGTTTTATTGCCTGTTGGTACCAGCCTGATTGATAAAAAATCTGGATTAACAATTTTGGAGTTAAAACAAATCGACCAGAGGGAACTTGTTTGCAGGGGAGGACTTGGCGGGAAAGGAAACTGGGAATTTAGAGGGCCAAAAAATATTACTCCAATGTATGCGCAATCAGGATTTGCTGGAGATAAAAAAGATTTGATATTGTCGCTACGTTTAATTGCAGATTATGGCTTTATTGGGCTTCCAAATGCTGGAAAAACAAGTTTACTTAATGAATTAACTAATTCAAAAGCAAAAACTGCAAATTATGCCTTTACTACTTTGACTCCGAATATTGGAGTATATAACGGTAAATATTTAGCCGATATTCCAGGTCTTATTGAAGGAGCATCGAACGGAAAAGGGCTGGGGATAAAATTTTTAAAACACATTGAAAAGGTTGATGTGCTTTTGCATTGTATTGCTTCAGATTCTCCCAACCCTGAAAAGGATTACGAAACAGTTAGAGGAGAATTAAAAGCATATAACAGCGAATTGTTAAATAAAAAAGAGATAATTTTATTAACCAAATCAGACATGGTTGAAGACAAAAAAACCTTAAAAGAATTAATAAATAGAATGAAGCTTCTTAATAAAAAAGTAATGCCTATTTCTATTCATGACTTTGAAAGTATTGAAAAATTGAAAAAAATTTTAAAGTGAAGTATCTGATTTCTTTTTGTTTTCTTCACCTGGTTTAATTCCTTGTTCGTGAGCGACATCGTCTTTGGTTATTTCATCTCCAATAGGAGTTTGTTCATCGTCGTCACCAAAAGCCTCTTCATGCAACTTTTCTTCGTTTGTTACACCTTCTATATCATTATCTGCTTCTTCATCTGGTGTTAAATTTTCTTTTGGGTCTGCAAGTTCGCTTGGGTCATGGGTAATTCGAGTTAAATCGTCGCTTTGATAATCATCATTTTGTGCCATGAATAGAGTATAATTTGTGCAATGAATAAATACAAGGTCATCAATTCTCTTTATAAAACTTTTTTTAAGCCAGCAGCTTTTTTGATGGATGCAGAAACTGTCCATGACCAGATGACAAGAACAGGGGAATTTTTGGAAAATTATCCAAAACTAGTCGAATATTTTTTTAGTTACAAAAACAAGAATTTAGAGAAAGAAATATTGGGAATAAAATTTGATAATCCAATTGGGCTTTCGGCCGGTTTTGATTATGATGGACATTTGGCACAAATTATGAAAAATGTTGGGTTTGGGTTTAATACTGTTGGTACTGTAACTTATGACTCTTATCAGGGAAATAAAAAACCAAGACTAGCAAGGCTGCCAAAGTCAAAGTCGCTTTTAGTTAATAAAGGTTTTAAATCAGAAGGAGCAAAAGCTATTGCCAAAAGATTGAATAAGAAAAAACTTGAGGGACATGTTATTGGAATTAGTATTGGAGACCGGCAGGGAAATATTAAAAATATAATTAAAGTCTTTGAAATATTTAAAGACAAAAATTATGCAAAATATTTTGAATTAAATATTAGCTGCCCAAATATTCCAGCAACTGATGCTTTTAGCAGCAACCCTGAAAGGTTTGAAAATTTGGTTAAGAAAATAAAAAGTTTGAAAGTTAATCAGCCAATATTTTTAAAAATGCCAAATGAAATTGATATTAAAAAATCGGACAAATTAGTTTTTATTGCCAAAAAATATGGAATACAGGGATTCATATTTTCTAATTTGGTAAAAGACCGCAATAATCCAGCTTTTGATAAAAAAGAGATAAAACGCTTTGAAAATAAAAAGGGGAATTTTAGTGGCAAACCAACGTTTGAAAATTCAAATAAATTAATAAAACATACAAGAAAAAAATTTGGCAACAAAATAATTATTATTGGAACTGGAGGGATTTTTGATGCGCACGATGCCAAAATGAAATTAAACGCAGGAGCTGATTTAGTGCAATTAATTACTGGAATGATTTATGAAGGACCACAGATTGCTGGAAGTATTAATAGTGAATTGTCTTCTTGAGCGGGTAGGGAGAATCGAACTCCCACAGACAGATTGGAAATCTGTCGTTCTACCATTAAACCATACCCGCTAATATTACGAATAAAGTTTAATGTGCAAGCTGTGCTTACCATTAAACCATACCCGCACGTTGTAACACGAAGCGCTATTTCATCCCGATTGTATCGGGATTTGTCGCTAATCGGTTACTCCTTCTCGAATTGCAAGCAATTCGCAAAAGATAACACAATTATAGCAGATTGAATGTAAAATGGGGTATAATAGGATCTCACGGGGTGTGGCTCAGTTGGTAGAGCGCCGCGTTTGGGACGCGGAGGCCATCGGTTCGAACCCGGTCACCCCGACCAAGAAATTTTAACTTTTGCAAGAGTAATACGTTTTTATGACAAAAAAACCAACTTTAGTGTTTTTATCGACCTACCCACCAAGGAAGTGCGGGATAGCTACATTTACTCAGGACCTTGTGCATTCTATTGAAAAACTTACAGGTCCTACCGTCGAATGCAAAATTGCTGCTTTAAATCTTTCAGAATCAGATGCATATGAATATCCAAAGGAAGTTTACTGGCAACTTATTCAAACTCAAAAGGAAGATTTTAGTGAATTTGCAGAAACAATAAACAATGATGATTCGGTTAGCGCAGTAGTTATTCAACACGAATATGGAATTTACGGCGGAGAATTTGGAGATAATCTTCTAGCTTTTACCTCTAAATGCAAAAAGCCAATTTCAATTACATTTCATACTGTAATTCCTGACCCTCCTTATAAAATGCAGAACGTAACAAGCGAATTAATAGATCATGCAACTAGAATTGTAGTTTTAACTGAAACTTCAAGGCAAATTATTGAATCGATTTACCAAAATGCGATTGGAAAAGTTGTTATTATTCCTCACGGAATTCATCCTGTAAGTTTTTCAGCTCCAGGGCATTTTAAAAATAAGTTAATGTATACAAACAAAACTTTACTTACAACCTTTGGATTACTTAGCAGAAGTAAAGGAATTGAATATGTGATTAAAGCTATGCCGAAAGTAGTTAAACAATTTCCTGATGTAGTTTATCTTATTTTAGGTGAAACACATCCAGTTGTTAGACTTCAGGAAGGAGAAAGTTATAGAAACGAACTTTATGAACTCGTGGATAAACTTCATTTAAAAAAACACGTAAAGTTTTATGACAAATATTTTTCTGTCGATGATTTGTTAACTTTTCTTAAAGCGACTGATATTTACATTTCGACTTCATTAGCTCCAAACCAAGCTGTAAGTGGTACTTTTTCATATGCACTCGGGACAGGAAGGGCAGTTGTTAGCACTGATTTTGCTCAGGCTAAAGAATATTTACACAAAGATCTGGGAGAAATTGTTCCAATGAAAAATCCACAAGCTTATGCTGATGCAATAATTAAACTTCTTTCCCAAAAAAAGAAACTTTACACAATTCATCGAAGGGCTTATAACGCCACTCGTAATATGGTTTGGAGCAATGTTGCCCTTGAATATTTAAAAAATTTAGATGTCAGTATTATTCCGGAAATTAATTTAAAACATTTGATTGATATGACAGATGATTTTGGAATGTTTCAGTTTGCAAAAGGAAAAGAAGCGGACAGCGAGTTTGGATATACGCTTGATGATAATGCAAGAGCTGCTGTTGCCTGCAGTTTATTAATCAAAAAAGGACAAAAAAGAATTGTTACCAAAGAATTAGCAAAATATATTAAATTTATTGAGCACTGTATAGAAGGCGATAAACTTTTAAATTATATTGATTATCCAGAACATATGGCGACAGAACAAAATAATCTGGAGGATTTGCAAGATACTTATGCAAGGACTTTGTGGGCCCTTAGCGAAGTAATTACTAACGAAAAAATTCCAGCAAACATCAGGCGCGATGCAAATAAAATTTGGAAAAAAATAAGCTTAAAGGCAATTGATGTGACACATTTAAGGAGCCGGGCGTTTACGATAAAAGCATTATGTAATATTGTAAACGGAAATAAAAATCATCCGTTTACAGAAATTATTAAAAAACATGCAGAACACATGGTCAATGCTTTTTATGATAAAACAAGCGAACATTGGCATTGGTTTGAGCACGAATTGACATATTCTAATGCAATAATTCCTGAAAGTTTATTGCTTGCCGGATGTTTGCTTGATAATCGAGAGTTTCTGGAAGTGGGCGAGAAAGCGCTTGGGTTTTTGATTAAGCATACTTTTATAAATGATCTGTATTTTCCAATTGGGCAAAACGGATGGTTTAAAAAAAGAAAGGCTAGAGCCCATTTTGACCAGCAGCCAGAAGACCCCGCCAGCATGGTGCTTGCCCTTACAACAGCTTGGAGATGTTTAAAAGACCCTAAATATTCACATCTTGCCTTTCAATGTTTCAGTTGGTTTTTGGGAAATAATATGCTCGGGTATAGCATGTATGACTACACCGATGGCAGCTCGTTTGATGCCATTACTCCTTCAGGAGTTAATCATAATCAGGGAGCAGAATCACTTTTGTCTTATTTGCTTGCAAGATTAAAAATTGAAGAAATTGTGTAGTGCGGAAGACGATTCTTATTTTGAACCATTTCTTCCTCTTCTTTCGCATTTTACCAGGCTAATGGAAACCTATCAATCTATGGACAATTGATTATTATGTACACCATTGATACAATTAGACACATTAATATGTCAGATAGATCTAAAGAACAAGCTGAAAGTGTTTGGAGGATATTAGGTTCTGATCCTCGATGGGCCAATAATGACTGGTTAACTCCTATTGGACAAGAAGCAGAAGCTATATTTGCAGGCGTAGATCCAAAAACAAAAATAGAAGTAGCATGTGCTGTGCATAAAAATCTTGATACAGGTGCGACTGACATTCCATGGACTACTGTATTTCCCTCTGATGATATCGATGATGTTTGTCAACGGTTATTACTAACCCTTAAAACGCCAGATTATCAAACTCCGGCATATGATCCAGAAATGAGTGAACTTACTGCTCAAATCCATGACCTTCTAAGAAAGCATAATGCTATTGAAGGTTTTGGCACTAGACAGCAAGCTTCATACCATCTTGTTCAAGTTGCTGCGGGGAAACCTGAAGAATTATTTAGGACCTTCACTGATTATTCTCGAAGATATCCTCAGTACGTTGAAAATTGGGTTGAAGACCTAACAAAGTTTTATGGCCTCCAAGCAGTTGATAAAGCCGAAAAGGATCATCCAGAATTATTTCTATTACTTGCGCAAACCCGATACGAATCCTTTTTATCGTACCATCCATCTCAAGAACAAATTGATTTTAATAAATACATAGTCGATCAACTAGCAAAGTTGTCCGAAGGTGATTTTGAAAAACTGCTTGAGGAGAACGAAGCCCGTTTAGATCCATATGCAAAAGCCTCTTATGCACTTCGAGGTTTAACGTATGACAGACATTTTCAAAGGCAAATGAGAAGTGGCGGATCCTGTAAGCTCCAGTAACTTTCACTCGATTTTTTGTAAACAAGGTGGTTCAAGTCTTGTCTTTTCGTTACAAATTTTAAGGCTAGGTTATAAAGAGGGGTTTGAGCTAAACAAAATAAAATTTAGCTCGATATATCAAGCTATTATTGACTTTAGGGAACCTAGCGTCTCCTCTAGTGCCGAGAGAGGGACTCGAACCCTCACGAATTATGCATTCGCGGGCTCTTAAGGCCCGTGTGTCTGCCATTCCACCACCTCGGCGAATAGCTATATTTTAACATTCTGATAAAATAACGCAAAATGCCAGTAGTATCTGAAAGAATCGTGCAAGTTGAACGAGTGATAAATGATCTTCGTGTCACACAGAGAACTTTTGGTATGGTTCGTCGTGAACTCAATCTTGAATTGCCTGATAAACCAGAAATGGATGAGGAAAGTAAAATTAGATATGAAGAATTTTTATACCGAGTAAGGGGATATTTAAAGATTATAAATAATGAGGATTTGCCATTATACATAGAAAGAGGTTATGTACTTTCTGTTGATTTGCCCGAGAAAATATGTATGTCAAAACCAGCAACCTATAAACACTTAGGTTTATTGTATCCTGACTGGAAAGATAAATTTCTGAAAGTAATAATTCAAGATTCTCATCGCACTTACTTAATACCTCCATATGTTGTTCAAACATTAATAAGATATGAATCGTCAAATCTTGATCAAAGACGTACAATGATTACATTACTTCGTAATAGCTTTTAAAAATCCAATGAAGACTGGGTGGGGAGTGAGAGGACGGCTAATATATTCAGGATGATATTGGGTACCGACAAAAAAGGGGTGGTCTTTTAATTCGATTGCCTCTACCAATTTCCCGTCTGGAGAAGTGCCAGAAATTATAAAGCCAGCTTTTTCAAAATCAGTTTTATATTCATTATTAAATTCATATCTGTGGCGATGTCTTTCATAAATAACCCTTTTTGCTTTTTTACCTTCCCGGTCAAACGTCCATGGCGAAATTGGATTGTCGTCATAGTTTTTATATAGTTTTGAAAGTATTGTTTTTTCCTTTAAAACACATGGCCATGCCCCAAGGCGAATAGTGCCACCATATTGGTGTTTGTCTAAATATGCCTGTTGATCTTTCATTACGTGAATTACCGGGTGCAATGTTTTTGGATTTGCCTCTGTTGTGTTCGCATCGTTATATTTAAGAACGTTTCTTGCAAATTCTATCGTTGCCATTTGCATACCAAAGCATAGTCCTAAGTAAGGAATTTTATTTTCCCTTGCAAACTTTGCAGCATCAATTTTCCCTTGCGTCCCACGGCTTCCCCAGCCTTGGGGAACGATGATTCCTTCAAAATCTTTTAAAATTTTGTCACCCTTCTTTTCTATTTCTTCACTATCTATCCAGGTTAGTTCCGGTGTAACTCCGAGAAACCATGAAGCGTGGCGAATTGATTCAACTACTGAAACATATGAATCTACTAATTTATAATCACCTGTAGCAAAATATTTACCCACAACCGCAATTTTTACTTTTTTGGGCCAGACTTTAAGTGCTCTTTTTGTCATTGTCTGCCAATTCTTTAAATCTTTATGTTTTTTGTTTTTAAGCCCCAGTAAAGTAATGCAAGTCGATGCTAAATGGTGATTTTGTTGATGAAAAAGAAGAGGGACTTGGTAAATTGTATTCAGATTTGGCGAAGAAAAAATCTGAGTGGGCTCAATGTTACAAAACAATGCCAGGCGGTCGAGGCGGCGCTGGTCAATTTTGTTTTCGCTTCTTGCAATTATTATATCTGGCTGAATTCCCATACCGTTTAAAATGTGGACTGACGTTTGCGCTGGCTTACTTTTTAGCTCACCGATATTTGCTAAATAAGGAATGTAGGTAACATGAACATGGATAACATCATGTGGATTTTTTAATTTCAAAATACGCGAAGCTTCATAGAAAATTCCGTTTTGGTATTCGCCGACTGTCCCGCCTAATTCAATTAACGTAATGTCTGCTTTATGATTTTCGCCAGCTAATTTAATACGCCTTATTATTTCATCGGTTACATGAGGGATTGCCTCGACATCCTCACCGTCATAACCAAAGGCACGCTCGCGTTCTATGACTTCTTTGTAAATTTGACCAGTTGTGATGTAATTGCTGCGATTTAAATTTTCATGAAGAAATCTTTCGTAATGGCCCAAATCTTCATCTGTTTCTATTCCATCATGGGTTACAAAAACTTCGCCGTGCTCTTGTGGGCGAATTGTCCCAGCGTCCACATTTAAATACATATCTATTTTTACAGGTGTTACTTTGAAGCCGCGAGATTTCAGAAGAAAACTTAAAGAGGCTGCGACAATGCCTTTTCCAAGGCCTGACACCACGCCACCACTGACGAAGATATATTTCACTTACATAATTAAAATATTACTAAAGGATGAGGTATGTCAAGAAGGGGAATCAGCGAGTAAGGGCTCTAGAAACACGGACAAGAACTGAATCTTTATAAGCAGTACAAGATAAAAGTCTTTTAAGTTTTTGTTCACGTCTTTGTTGTTTTGCATGCCTTACAGTTGTATTTTCAATCAAATAAGATAGATGTTCTATTTCTAAAAGAACACGCTCTCTTTTTTTTGTAAATTTATCTGTTAATAAACCAAATTCGTCTATTTCTTTTCCAAATTCCATTGTTGATATTTTAATCTAGAAGAAAGTTATTTTCAAATCTTTGAAATCCACATTTCTCAAGTACACGCCAGCTTGCAGGGTTCGTTACCCCTGAAGCTGTGATTTGTGTAACTTTAAATTTGTCTTTAGCTGTTTTTATAATTTGATGAACAGCTTCTGTAGCAATTCCTTTATTCCATAATTCTTTAGCCCCTATCACATAACTAATTTCGACAGAGTGGTGGTCGTTATCAAAATCTCTTAAACCAACATGACCAATATTCCTTCCTTTGTGGAAGATTGAACAATAATAAAATGAATTATTTTGTAAACTATCAAGCCACAGACTAATTTCTGCTTCGGTTCTTGGAGTTGTTGAGTAAAGATATTTTCTAACTTCTTCATCATTAAACCACAGTAGATAATCAGGTAGCGCCTTTTGAGTAATTGGTTCAATTTTTATCTCTACCATGTGCACCTGGGGGGAATCGAACCCTCATCACTTGTTCCGAAGACAAGTACTCTATCCGTTGAGCTACAGGTGCTTAGGCATAATTATATCAAATTCTGTATAATTCACGTATGGGAATGGCTAAAGAAGATGTAGTCAAAATGCAGATCAAGCGAGTTGAAAAAGAACTTCGCGATTTGCCACATCACAAAGGAACTGATCATCATATTGGCCGGCTTCGGGCAAAGCTTGCGATTTTGGAGGAAAAATTGGAATCTCCAAGCGGAGCAAAAGGCGGAGGCGGGGGAGGATATGCTGTAAAAAAACAAGGAGATGCAACTGTTGTACTTGTTGGGCCGCCGTCTGCTGGAAAATCCACGCTTCTTAATTTACTCACAAATGCTGAAAGCAAAGTTGCAGCTTATGCCTTTACAACTTTAACTGTCATCCCTGGAATGATGGATTATAAAAATGCAAAAATACAAATTCTTGATGTCCCAGGATTAATTGAAGGAGCACAGGAAGGAAAAGGAAGAGGGAAAGAAGTTTTGGCAGTAGCGAGAAACTGCGATTTAATTGTTTTCATGACTGACCCAGATAGATTAGATTTTTTCAAAAAACTTGTGAAAGAATTAGAGCAAGCGGGAATAAGGATAAACAAAATCAAACCACAAATAAAAATTGAAAAGAAAACTAATGGCGGGCTTTATGTACATACAAATCTAAAACAGGATTTGGATAAAGAAACTGTTAAAGAAGTTGCGACGGAATTTGGAATCAAAAATGGAGAAATAACAGTTAACGAAAAATTAACAATGGAACGCTTGATTGATGCATTTTCTAAAAATAGAGTTTATATTCCAGCAATTTATGTAGTTAATAAAAGTGATACTTTGGATAAAAAAGAAAATGAAAAAATAGATACAAGAATACTTAGAATTTCTGCTGATAAAAATACCGGAATTGAAGAAATGAGACAAAAAGTCTGGGAAAAATTAAACTTTATAAATGTTTTTTTATTTAACAAAGCAAATGAAGAATTTGACGAAATAAAAATAGTAAAAAATGGAATAACTTTACAGGAGCTTGGGGAAAGTATTGGGGATAAATTTTTAGAAGGAAAGACTGCTGCAAAGATTTATGGAAAAGCTGCAAAATTTGAAGGACAGGAAGTAAGTCTGACTATAAAAGTGGTTGATGGAATGAAAATAAGATTTATTTAAGAAGGTGGCCCAAAACCCATTGCAGCTAATAAAATTAAAAGCAGAAGTGCTAATATTGGAATAATTAATAAAACAAAAGTTAATACAACAATAATAATTTCTTTCCTCTTTAGATTCTTTTTTAGATTATTTTTAATGCCGATGAGAAGGAAAATAAAACCTGCAATAGGGGATGCAACAAAAATACTACTTAATAATCCATAAAGGGAAAAGTTGAAATTATGAATGTTTTCTTCAAAATTATAAGTAAAAATAGATAAAAAAAATAAAATACTGAAAAACAGTGAAATGAAAAAATATTTTGATTGGAAATTTTTCATTTGGAGCGGGTAGCGGGAATCGAACCCGCGTACTCTGATTGGCAACCAGATGCACTACCATTATGCTATACCCGCGAGTCTTCGAGCGGGTCACAAGACATTTCTAACCAAATGGCTTATACCCGTAATACTCGCAATAAGTAAAATTGTGCCGAGAGTAGGAGTCGGACCTACATCTGACGCTCTTCAGGCGCCCGCCGTGACCACCTTGGCTATCTCGGCAAATTCTGATTTGACGAGACAAGCTATGCTTATCTCGGCATGAAGCAATTTTACCATTAAGGGAGATGAATGAAAAGTTTTGCGAAGATAAATAAAATAATTATTCCAACTACAATTAAAAAGACAAATCCTAGTTCTGGAGTAGTAAATAACGCATTTTGAATTTTTCGGGCAATTAAATTCAAATAATACATTAAATTGGGTTGATAATTATTCTGCATTAGTGGGCGGTACAGGGCTCGAACCTATGACCTTGAGGATGTAAGCGAAATGCTTCATCGCACAAATTTTAGGTTTAATCCCATCAACTGGGTTTAGTTTAGCACAACCATATATTGGTATAAAACGATTGTTTAAACAAAATATTACTAGAATAATAGATGCAATTATTTCCTTCTTTGGTAAGTGATATTCAATCTTGACATTGAGATCTATGGCAATCTAAAGTAAATGAGAGTGGTTTTGTTAGTTTGACAAAAACTAACTCACAATATATCATAATGCACCATGTCAGATTCTAGTGATACTAAAAAGACTGAGCAAAAGAAAATTACTGCACAAGAAGCAGCCGAATTAGCAGTAAAGCACTATAGAGGAGTTACTAACGACAATACTAGTATCCTACGAGTTTCTGAAACAGAGCTCTCAGAAGATGAAAGCGTCTGGAAAATTACCCTCTCTATCGCAAACCCCTCTGATCCTTTTGCTCTTTATGGGGGTGCTCGTTTGGATTATAAAACGTTTGAAATCAACGCTATGACGGGTATTGTAATCTCAATGAAGATTAGGCCAAATTGAAGAACTTCTCCCTTACAGATTTATCTGAATATTCTAAATATTTAATTAGTAGATATAGAAATGTGGGTGTTTTATTAGACACTAATGTTCTTTTGTTATTGCTTGTAGGTTATTACGACCCTAATTATATTGAGCAAGTTAAACGAATAAGAAAGTTTACAAAGGACGACTATTTTCTTTTGGCATGGCTTGTGAAACTATTTCCAAAACTTGTGGTCACCCCACAAATTCTTGCTGAAATTTCAAATTTTCTTGACTTATCAAAAAAACTTAGTAAAGAACAATTCTTAATCTTTATTCAACTGTTTATAGAGAAAATAAGAGACACAAAGGAAATTTATAAAGAGAAAAATGACATGGTTATACATAATTTATTACCTACGTTAGGTTTTACTGACGTGTCAATTTCTATGCTTGCTGAGAAAAAGAGATGTTTAGTTATTACAGCAGATGGTCCGCTTGCCCAACGCATTAGAGAGAAGGGTAGCGATGTGATAAATTTTGAAGAAATTAGAATTAAATTATAAAAGATATAATCTATTTTTTTGTTTTTTTACTTTTTACTATCTTGCATCCAAAACTCATCTATTGATTCCTGTATTTCTTCGTCTCGTTTGTCTTCAGCTTTTAGGGCTTCTCTTAACTCCTGAATCCTTTCAGGATCGAATTTATCTTCGATTTCTTCCTCAAGCTCTTTATCTGTATAGTTATCATACCCCTTAAAACCCATGCACATTAATTCTTTTAGGTCATAGTAACATCTAGCAAATACCCATTCTTCGATACAATCCATTATTAGTAAATCGATCATCTCGTACCTTTGCTCTGTTTTTATTTTTGTTTGTTTAACCTGTTTTTGATTCATTGTTATCACCTCCTTCTGTGTTCATAAAAACTCATTAAATATTTTTTCTTCGGGACTTGCCAAAGTTTCTTGCTTTTCTATCGCAACTTGCTTGTCGTTTGTGTTTTTAATTTCGATTAGATTTAGGCATTCATTTGAGTAAAACCATTCAAATTCTTTTTTGAATCTAATCATTTTTGACGGTCTTCCAGGAAAATCATCGCAATCAGTAGTCATATCAACGATTCCAAGAATTTTTAATTTTTCCATTTCTTTATCTGCTGTGGTAGAAGAACAATTTAAGCGTGTAACAATCTCTGTAGTCGTTGCTGCCCCATTGTTTAATATAAGAAATCTGAATATTTTTGTTCGTGAACTGGGAGCTGAATCAAATGCCACATTTAATACGATTTTGACATCTTCGCTGCTTATTTGGGTTCTATCACAAACTAAAGCATGGCCACGAGCTAGGTTATACAGTATTTGATTTATTCTGTCTGGTTTCTCAATTACAGGTTCTTGGTATGAATAGTCTGTCCCGTCCAGTGAACTATCTTTCCACACATTAATACTACCTCTGAGCTTTGCCAAAATCGATGCAGCTCGAGAAATTATTTTAATTATTTCCATAGAATCATTTTGTTTGTTCCAAGTTATTCCATTAGGGAATGTTTTAAAAAGTGTTTCAATATAGCTTTGGCTAGCACTAGTACACATCTTTTGTTTTTCTTTCCACGAAGACTTGATTAGTTGTTCAGCAAGCTCTACTTCGGTTTTCGTTGTACTTAGAACATTCAAGAAAAATAGCCTAGACCCTAAGTTACCCATTAATTTGAAAATCCTTGGAGAAATAGGAGTTGAGGCAGCTAGAAGCATGAAATTGTAGCTACCAGAATAACCTCTACTTCCATGTACTCCTGCGTCAATTTGTAAACCTTCACCGTCCATTACACGCGTTAAAACACCCATATTTCGAAGTAGATCGTCGTCTCTTTGCCCGAACAGGGGAGCCATATCACGAATTATTAATACTTTATCTTTAATTCTTGGAAGTAAATCAACTTCGGCGAGTTTTTCTTTTTTGACATTTGCTGCCTGAGACACGAACGAGGATGGGGTAAAATTATCTGTCGCATAGGTGTAATCAGTTCCTGTGAACATATTTAGAATAATTGTTTTCCCAGCACTTGGGACATCGACTAAAACAATTGCACATGGATTGACAATGTCTTCTATTAAAAGCTGACCAAACATACTAAGACATACTTCTGCAGGCAAAACTAGTTCTGGGAAGTTAATTTTGATCACATCTTTCCATTCGGAATAATTCGATGTTTTTCCAACTAAATTTGACAGCGTGTTATCGTTTTCCGTCATAGGGTCTGATTTAGTTGGAATATTATTTTCTTCAAGATTCATAAAAAAGTACCTCCTTTTGTGTTGGGTATTTAGAAAATATCTTGTTTATTTTTCCTTGCCAGTATTTGTTATTCTCAGTTGTGCCGGATGCTTCATTTGCCATTATTAAAGCTTTAATTGATTCAACAGTTTCTCTGTCAGTCCAGATTAATAAAGCTGCCCTAGTAAACGTATTTTTGGAGAAATATGCTTTAGAGAGATATTCTTGAGATAAATTATCATGTTTAATAAACTCTTTTTTGTAGTGTTCAAATGCGCTCATTTTGTACCCTCCTCATATAGTCTTGATTTGAGCATTTTCAATTGATTAAAATGCGCGATTGGTTCTATACGAAGCTCTTTTCTCCAATATTGATTGATTAGTTTGTCCAATTCTTCATTTTTTTTGAAAGCAAATTCGATTTTTTGGGGATTAGTTCTATCAATAAATTCAATTGGGGCAAAAAGAGATAATGTGCTACAAAGACTCAAATCACTTGTGAAAAAATACTCATCTGGATCTTTATTCATATCTTTTAATATGAATATCATCGTGTATTTAAAATAACTTTTTAAAATCGGTATAACTACTTTTTTAGGCTTAAATTTACTCTTTTTATTGTATTTACAAAAAGGGGTTACTTTTATAGTATCAAGTTTGTTTATTTATTCGTCCAGGGTAAGTTTTTGCAATTGAAATTGTGTTGATTCTGTAGTTTTGCCTTTTATTGTTTTGATATATAAACCCGCTGTGGCTAAAAGTTTGTTAGTTTTTAGTTTAAGGCTCTTAATATTAATTGGTTTTTTCTTGTTCAGAGTGCTGTCTATTCTGTTTTGAACACTTTTCCTTAAATGTGGTTGTAAATCTGTTAATTCTTCTAAAAAAGATTTCATTAGTTTAGCTTTTTTGTGCTTTTTTATAATTTCTCTGACGAGTTGCTTTGCTATTTTCTTTGTTAATTTTCTATTTGTTAGATTTTTTGCTGGTTCAGTTCGGTTATCCAAACAGACTTCAATGGTGTTATTCCAAAAGATGATTTTTCTTATTCTTATCTTCTTTTGGAAGCACAAATACATTAAACTGTGACAATAGTTGGGAGTTTCGTTTTTGAAAATTGTTATATTGTTTTTGCCATTTTCTGTGATGAAGTTTGGATTATTTATTTGGTCTATTATCTTATTTGCATATACTTCTGGTTTAGAATATATCGCTTGTCCCGATAGCTCTTTGTGCGAATATAACAGTTGATAATTTTTAATAAACTTTTCAAGATCTTTATATTGCAATGAGTTGACAGAAATCGTATAAGAATCCGTATTTTTAGTAAGTGAAAACATATTACTAAATACATTACTTTTTTCCATATCTTCAAAGTATTTTCCTGATAACGACTTGCCAGTTACTTGTGCAAGATATTCATCTTTTTCAAAAGCAGATATTTTTAGATATATTGATAGAAGATTACCTAACAAAATATCTGGCAACAAACTTGTTTTGTTTATACCCATTTTAATTTTAATTTGTACTTAGTCTACGCCTGTACCTTATTTTTGCTATTTTCCACTATTTCAACTTGTACTTTTGAGATCGCTTCCTTTGCATTTTCGATTAGCTGTCGTGGTTTACCTTCTGTAATGTCTGCAACAGCCCTGAAACTTGCTAAATCGTGTCTGGCCTTAAGGATCATCGCAAATGCTAAATCACCAGCAACAGTTCTTTTATTTGTTGGTGTATTTTTTTGCCAGCTTAAAAATTCAGATACTGTTAGAGTCTTAAAATAATCAAGCCAATACTTGAATGACTCTAAATTTTTGGGTCTTCCGCCTGGATTTCTGTGCTCCGGGTGATCTTTGAAACCCCCGCGACCCAAACGATTACGATTGAAATTGACTTGTTCTGTAGTCTGACTCATTAATGTATTATATCGCCTCCACAAAATTAAACCTAAAGTAACTACTATATAACGAGATTCTATTAAAAACAGAAGAATTGATCAGAATATTGACAGATATAAATAAATATACTAAACTCTGCCTCATAATAAATTACTATGAGTATTATTAAGCCATTTTTGACACCCTCTGACGTTGCACGTGAGTTACAGCTTAATCTTCTAACCATTTACAAATACATTAGACAGAGAAAAATAACTGCTATCAAACTTGGTCGAAACTACCGAATAAAAAGAGTAGATTTGGAAAAGTTTGTAAACGCTAACAAAACAGTTTAGTCATTCTATTAAAAAATTATGAATATAAATTATAGGAAAGCATTAATTATCGAAAATACATTTATCGCCCTCATAATTCTTCTTGTTGGGTTTGTAAGGGTTATTAATTCCGTTCCTGCAATAAAGAATGCCCTAGTAATGGCTACAACTCATCAGCCAGAGAGGTTTACAGAACTTTATTTCGAAAATCATACATCACTTTCCATTAACAGTTTTGAGTTTACTGTCCACAATTTGGAGGATAGGGAAATGACATACCCATACGAAGTTTATGTACAAAGCTCTGATGCTAAGCAACAGCAAATGATTGATAAAGGAGAATTTATCTTAAAACAAGGAGACTATAAAACTATTAGCGAATCTTTCGTACCTGGCTATAGTTTTATTGGACAGAAGGCAGACGTAATAGTAAATCTTGTTAATAAAGACCAGAAAATATCGTTTTGGACAACACCCACAAACACAAAAACCAGCATTCCTCAAGAACAGAAAGAGAACCTTCAATCAACAGGACTGTATTTTACGAGCGAATTACCTTTAAGAGTTTTACAAGGCCAACCCATAAATTTTTCATTCGGTGTACAAAATTTAAAATATTCAGATCATATTTATCCATATACAGTCTATATAGAAGAAAATGGTAGAGATACGCAGATTATGCAGGGTGAAGCGTATGTAAAACAAAATTCTAGCACGACAATTTCTGTCTCCTATCAATTAGCAACTTTAATCAGAAATGCCAAGGTATACGTTCGATTAACCGGAGAAAATCAATATATTTATTTCCAAATGAAAGGTGCTCAATGAAAAAAATTACCGTATTGATACCATGCTACAACGAAGAAAAAGGTGTTCAAAAGGTAATTAGAGGTATCCCTGTCGAGAAACTTCGCAGATTAGGTTTCAAGACTGAGGTTGTTGTGATTGATAACAATTCTACGGATAAAACATCTAGCGTGGCAAAGAAGCTGGGTGCGACTGTTTTATTTGAACCCAAAAAAGGAAAAGGTAACGCGATGAAGCTTGGTTTTTCTTATATAAACCTTGACACAGACTACATCATCATGCTCGATGGGGACGATACATATAAGGGTTATGAAATTCCCCGGCTCGTTGAGCCGCTTGACAGTGGATTTTGCGATGTTGTGGTCGGCTCAAGGCTATTAGGAAAAATAAACAAAGGTGCCTTTAAGTTTAGCAATAGAATCGTCAATTGGGGATATGCTTTTATGGTTAGGCATTTTTATCGTGCTAATGTTACAGATGTTTTAAGCGGTTTCTTTGCCTGGCGAAAGGAAGCGCTTGATGATTTAAAAATACATTTAAATTCTGACGGTTTCGCTATCGAGATGGAGATGATTACAAAAATGGTTAAGATGGGCCACTCTGTTTATTCTGTTCCTATTACTTACGATGTCCGTGAAGGGGAATCTAAGATCAGTTCATTCGCGGACGGTTTTAGAATCTCAAAAATGTTTCTTAGAAATTTTACCTGGAAGCCAACTCAACCTGAAAAGCAAAAGATTGAAATAGATATTGAACAAGCAATATGAAGAAAATCGCATTTGTATCAGACTCAATTTATCCTTACAACAAAGGTGGAAAAGAAAAAAGACTCTTTGACATTTCGACTCGACTCTCACAAAAGGGTCACGATGTTCATATATATACAATGAAGTGGTGGAGAGGAAAAAATGTAAGAACTGAAAAAGGAGTCACTCTGCATGCAATTTCACCTTATTATTCTCTTTATTCTGGTAATCGAAGATCTATTAAACAGGGCGTGATGTTTGGTTTGGCATGCTTAAAACTAATAAACGAAGACTGGGATATTGTGGACGTGGACCACATGCCGTTTTTCCCATTATTCTCTGTGAAATTCATATGCGTTCTTAAGAGTAAGAAGATGTATGCTACATGGCACGAGGTATGGGGTAGTAACTATTGGATGAAGTACATGGGTATTAAAGGTTTGGTTTCTGCATTTATTGAAAGATTTAGTGTTTTGCTTCCAGATGAAATAATTTCAGTTTCAAATCTTACAACCACAAAACTAAAGGGTAGACTTAAATCGAATAAGAAGATTTATACGATACCCGTTGGAATAGATTTTGAGTATATAAAGGCAATCAGAATGTCTTCTAAAAAATTTGACGTTGTTTTTGCAGGTAGACTTCTTAGCCATAAAAACGTAGATGTTTTAATTAAATCAGTATTTAATTTAAAGAGGCAATTTCCTCGGATAAAATGTCTAATAATTGGTGATGGGCCAGAGAAAAAAAGATTAGAAAAATTAGTTAGCGATCTTAAGCTTAAACAGAACGTACTGTTTTCAGGTTTTATCGAAAATCACTCTAAGGTGTATTCACTTATTAAATCATCAAGAGTATTTGTGCTTCCATCTACGCGAGAAGGATTTGGGATAGTAGTTATCGAAGCAAATGCCTGTGGGATACCAGTAATAACAATAAATCATAAAGATAATGCTTCGAAATCTCTTATTATGAATAATCAAAACGGTATTACGTGTGATCTTGATCCAAACGTTCTTGCTGAAAAAATAAGTATCATATTTAGAAGATCGGCCAATAAGGAAGAGAAGGTTAAATATGAATCTTTTGCACGTGTTTACCAGTGGGAAAACATTATAAATAAGCTGGAAAAAATTTATATGACAGCAAAAAGATTTGAATACGAGGAGGTCTTGGCATGAAGATAATTGTTATTCCCAACATGCCTACAATGTCTGGTAGGCATTATTGCATTGCGAAAAGCTTTGTTGAGCACGGGCACGAGGTCCACTATATGATGTGGGCTTTGCCCTACGGAATGAATGCCAAAGGATTGTTAAGACATTGCTTTACATCTTTAATACCGAATAAGTCTAGATATGAAGAGTTTACTGTTCATAAAGCAATCCGGCTTCCTTATTTTTGGCCTTTAATAAACGGTTTTCTTTTTAAATATCAAATAACAAATCTTTACAAGAAATTAGAGGCGGATTTTATATTTACTGAAGGTTACACAAATGAAACAGAAGTCCCTTGTGATCTTCCTTTTATATATGATTTGGCTGATGACTATGCTGCCCCTGCTGATGTTTACGGATCGCTTGTTTATAAATTTGCCTTCAAACTTCTTAACGTTAGTGGTGTTATGGAGAGACAGAGCAAAAATGCTTTGGCTGTTACTGCTGTTTCGGAAGCACTTCGTAAATATGCAAAAAGATTTAATAAGAATGTCTATAAATCGCCAAATGGTGTTGATAATAAAATCATTAGAAAAGTATTAAAAGATAAATCAACATATTCCAAAAATAATTTTTCAATGATTTACGTAACAGGCTTCGGCCCATGGAGTCGTGCGATAGAGACACTGAAAACAACCGTAAAACTACACCAAGAATTTCCTGAACTCAGTCTTACTCTTGTGGGAAAAGGTAATCAGGTTAATGATATGTTGGAGTTTATTAAAGAGAATAAAGCTGAAAGTTATATCCACTACCTAGGTTTTGTTGGTAATCGCGAACAACTATTCAGAAGAATAAATACGCACAGTATCGGATTGAATATTTCTGATAAAAACAAGTGGAGAGATGCTGCACATCCTATTAAAGTTCTCGAATATTCTGCATTAGGGAAGAGAGTTGTTTCTACTGATTTATATGAGGTAAAGGCACTACGGTTTCCTAACATCTTTTTATTCTCTGACAGAAAAGGCGGAAAATCTCTTGAAAATACTCTACGACTAGCTCTACAAGATTCGCGCGATATAAAGGATTTTAAAAACATAAGCTCACATGTTTTAAAGACATATAACTGGGATACAGAGGCCAAAAGGATCATAAAGATTGTTAGAGATATGAAAAATAGTAAAAGTGTCGAAGTAGGTAAAATCGTGCATGTTACTCCATCTTATCCCCCTAATCTAGGTGGGCTGGAAAAAGTTGTACAGCTTCTAGCACGAGTTCAAAAAGATAAGGGTTTGAATGTATCTGTGATAACTTCGCAACCAGATAGAAAACAAAGACTCGAAAAAGATGTAGTGCAGGTTACTCGACTGAGGAGTTTTAAATTTGCAAGTACTAAGATAATGCCAGGATTACTAACCAAGATACTTGCAATTAAGCCAAATGACATAGTTCACCTACATATAATTTCTGCTTATATGCCAGAAATAGTGTGGTTAGCTTCTAAAATAAAGGGCTTTAAATATATTGTTCATTTACATCTAAATATAGAGGCTACGACACGCGCAGGGTGGCTTTTGAAACTTTATAAGCCTTATATATTAAAACGTGTATTGACGGGAGCAAGTTATATAGTTGTGTTTACTCAAGAACAAAAAAACTCTGTATTCAAAGAATATGGTGTCGATAAATCAAAAATTAAAGTAATCCCTAATGGAGTAGAAGATAAGTTCTATTTTGATAAACCTAGGAAACAACATAAAAAACCTCGATTGCTTTTTGTAGGTAGGCTTGACGTACAGAAAAATTTGCCTCAGTTTTTATACGGGCTTGATGGGATCTCTGATCATTTTGAGACTATCATTGTCGGGGATGGAGCGTTAAAGCATGATCTTAAAAAATTGGCAAAAGAGTTGAAACTAAAGAGGATATCTTTTGTCGGACGTAAGGACGGGACAAATTTAATTAGATATTACAAATCTTCCGACATTTTTATATTGCCTTCCGAGCGTGAAGGGATGCCGCTTGCACTACTAGAAGCGATGGCAATGGGTCTGCCTTCTGTGGTAACAGATGTATCTGGAAACCACGATGTGATTATAGATGGACAAAATGGGAAACTCGTTCCATTAGGAGATCCGCTTGCACTTAAGAATGCAATTAAAAGTTTAAGCAATAGTAGAAGATTATATACAAACATGAGTATGTCTGCTTATCAAACGGCTCATAAGTATTCGTGGAATGTTATATCCAACCAGTTTGAAAAATTATATGAAAACACTATTTAAAATTAAAAAGCTGTGGCTAAAGAGATCAAAAGAACTGATGATTTGGCAAATTATATTGCCTTTATTGGTTGTAGCTAATATTTCTTATTTAATTGGAGGAATAGTTGGATCAATTATTACGCTTTCCTTTTTTCTGTTTGCTCCTGGATATTTATTTTTGAATCTATTAAAGCATGAACTAAAGTCCAAATGGGAAATTGGTAGTTTCTCTATGGGCATAAGTCTACTTTCTATAATGCTCGGAGGATTGTGTCTTAATACATTAAATATATTTGGTCTTTCGCAACCGCTTACGAGTCTTAATATTTTTCTTATGCTGAATTTATTTGTAATATCGCTGTTGTGGGTCAATCGTAAGAAAAAAATCAAGATACCAAAACTACAAATAAAAGCATCTAAGGAACAATTGGTAATCGCTGGCTTATTAACGTTTTTGCCTTTCTTGGCAGCAGGCGGAGCTACGACTTTAAATAATGGTGGTTCAAACACTCTTACAATGATTCTTTTTGCATTAATACCAATCGTCTTTATAATCCTTGTCGCACGTAAGAACTTGCAATCTTTGTATCCGTATGCAATTTTTACAATGGCTTTGGCGATTTTGTTTAGTACTTCATTGCGTGGCTGGTATATAACAGGACATGATATTCAACATGAATTTTCAGTATTTCAACATACTTACCAAGATAACCTTTGGCATGTGAGGGTTGCGATGGGCGATCCATATAATGCATGCCTGAGTATCACTATACTTCCTACAATAATTGCTAAAATTACCACAATACCTTCTGTGTATGTTTATAAATTCTTCTTTCAGATTATTTTTGCATTCGGATTGATGCCGGTTTATTTGTTTGTAAGAAAATTTACGAACTCAATTTATGGACTAATTGCTGCGTTTATTTTCATCACTTTTCCGACATTTCTCGATGACATGCCATTTCTCAATAGGCAAGAGATAGGTTTCATATTCTTTGGGCTTCTTGTAATGCTTACTTTCTCTAAGATTAAAAAGGGTACAAAGATGTTACTTAGTGTAGCCATCTTGCTTGGCATCATGTTTTCTCATTATTCCAGTAACTATGTTACGCTTTGTATTCTACTTGGTGCTTGGTTTATTTTTAATTTGCTAAAAAGAACACAGACTATAAAAAATAACTCCTTTGAAATACCAATATTAAGACTTTGGATTATCGTAGGCGCTATTATATTGACTTTTCTTTGGAACTCCCAAATCACAGCTTCGGCATCAAATTTAGAAACGGCGGTTATTCAGACCATAGATGATTTTAGATACAAAAGGTCTGTAGAAGACAGATTCCTTAGTTATGGATTAATTGAACGATCAGTAACCGATTTAAAGAGTCAATTTGAAGAGTTTGTAAAAACACGAAGTATTTCAGCCCAATATACATCTCCATCTGATATGCCATTAACATATTTAGGACAAAAGCTTTCTTCAATAATTGACGTAAAATCTTTCAATTACGGTATACATACTGCTATAGCAAAGATATATCAAGTTTTGATAATACTTGGAACTGTTATTTATTTCTTTAAACAGAGAAGAACAGCAAATAAAGAGGGTAGTTATTATATTTCAATCATTTTTGCAGGTCTTATCTTATTAGTAACTTTTACATTATTTCCACGGTTGGCTAGTGATTATAGCGTTATAAGGCTGATCCAACAAACATTAGTGTTGACTGCTTTGCCTATTATTTTTGCAACAGAATTTCTTTTTGGTCTGTTTAGACGATATAAGCAAATAGTAGTTGCGGTTTTGTTTGTCGTTTTATTTTTACATTCTTCAGGCTTTGTTCCACAACTAACAGGTGGCTATAAACCTTTGTTAGCACTTAACAACGCTGGAGTCTATTATGATTATTTTTATACCCACGAAAGTGATCTGTTAAGCACTAACTGGCTTGCAGAGAATATGGATAAAAGTTTACCAGTTTTCCATGATGTTATTTCTGACTTATCAATTATAAATTATCCCCGCAAAACTGGGTTACTCTATTCTGATAACGAGACAAGACAACAAATGTCACTAGCATATATTTATTTGGGCTATACAAATACAACTAAGGGTATATTTAGAACCTTTCAGATTGGTGATTTTACTGAATATATAGATACTTCAATAACATTAAATCGCAATCTTATTTATAACAATGGTAAAAGTCGTATTTATTTAGGATTATGAAAAAAATAATTAACATCAAATATATCCAAAGGGTTAGCTCCTTTTGTCTGTCTATCGTAAAAAACAAACTTTTGTTTAATTCTTTGAGTCTAATGGTTGCATCAGGAGTAACGGCTGGATTCGGATTTATATTTTGGACTATTATTGCTAGATCTTATTCTACACAATCTGTAGGTTTTGCAACAACGCTGCTTTCGGTTGCAACAATTTTATCTTTAATAGGACTCGCAGGTTTCGATACAATTTTTTTACGTTTTTTATCAAAAACTGAAGATAAAAATATACAAATTAATAATGGTGTTATTGTGACAGGCATTGTTTCATTTATTGTTTCAAGTATTTTTTTAATTTTTTTGCCGATTCTATCTCCTACTCTCCAAATCATATTTCAGGGGAACTGGTATCCTTTGTTATTCGTACTCTTTACTATTTTTATGTCATGGAATATCTTAACTAATTCGATACTCATTTCACACCATCATACTTCGTTAATCTTATTAATTGAATTACTATCAGGGATATTTAAGCTGATACTTGCGATGTTTTTTAACACATCAGGAACTATTACTATCTTTTCAATTGTTGGTCTTAGTCAAATTTTCAACGTTGTTTTAAGTGTATTTTTGATTATACGTGTATTGCACTACAAACCTTCGCTACAATTTGATATTCAATCCTTAAAGAAAAATTATCGATTCGGATTAGTAGCTTATATATCACAGTTGTTGAATTTATTACCTGCTTCTCTGTTGCCGTTAATCGTTGTTAATACTCTTGGTGCAACCTCAGCAGCATACTATTATGTCTCCTTTTCGATTGCAAATCTGTTATATACGATTGCTTATACAACAAATCAAGTACTTCTTGCGGAATCTTCCGGTAGCGAAGAGTTATTTCTGTCAATTGCAACACGAGGAATAAAAATAATAACTGGAATCATGACTCCAGTTATAGCTCTTGTTGTTTTGTTTTGTCCTGCATTATTATTACTTTTTGGAGGAAATTATTCTAGAGAAGCTAGTACTCTTTTACGAATTATGTGTTTAGCCGGTTTTATTGTGGCAATCTATTCTTTCCTTGGTTTTATCTTTAAACATACTAAAAATCTAAAGGCCTTATTATTTATGTCTGCTACATATGTTGTTTCCATTTTATCGTTAAGTTACTTCTTGATAAGTGTGTACGGGCTTATTGGTGTGGGTTTTGCGTGGTTCTTGGGAACGTTAATTTCTATTTTTATCGGTATTATATTTATGGTGTTACGAATAAATATTGTTCGTCAACCAGCTGCTTCTCCTAAAAATATCTTAATAACACACTTCTATTCGAAAAATAATAATGGGGATGCTGCGTTACTAAGTGTATTAATAAATGATCTTAAGCGAAAATTTGGAAATCCTGCAATTTCCATAGTTGCCTCTGATGTTGTGAAACAAAATGAAAGGTTTGATGGTATTAATGTTTATAGTTCGTTTATGTTTTACGCGATGAATCGTTTTAAAAGTCGTCATTTAACTTTTTTGTATTCAGTATATGTTATGATGGTCACGTTTTTATGGGCAGTGGTTTATAGATACACCAAATTTTCTATACCAATACCTAAAGGAATCCAGCGTCTGTGTTTATATTACTCAAAGGCAGATTTGATTATTCCAGTGGGAGGTGGATATTTACGTGGCCAAAATAAAGGGATCGGCAGCTTACTGTATATCTGTTTAATTTTACATCCTTTGATCATAGGAAATGTTTTAAGAAAACCTAATGTCTTATATACTCAGTCAGTTGGACCTTTTTCTAATAGATTTGAAAGTTATCTTGTATCAAAAGTATTGAATTCATTCTCTCAAGCAGTCATTGTTCGTGAAAATATTTCTCATAATATATTGAGGGGTAGAGTTAAAAAACTATACCGTTCGGTAGATTCTGGATTTGCCTTTGAAGGTAAAGGAAATTTTTATAATTTAGATAAAGTACTAAATCAAAAAAGATATCAATTTATCATTGGTGTAACAGCTAAAAAATATTTTAAATCCGAACTGCAAGAGAAATATGAACTGGCTCTTGCCAGAACTATTGAGTATATTTTTACTAAATATAGAGCGGCTGTTATTCTTATTCCACAAGTAACTGCTGAATATAACGGAGACGATGATCGAATTGTCCATAATCGAATTTTTTCGTATATCAGAAATAAAAAGGATGTATACGTAATTAACGACAAGCTTAACCACTACGATATAAAAACCATATATGGGCAGTTAGACTTGGTCATCGGAACGAGATTCCATTCAGTTATTTTTTCACTTACATCTTATGTTCCAGCTATTGCTATTGAATACGAGCATAAAACAAGAGGAATTATGAAAGATTTAGGATTAAGTAAATGGGTGATAAAAATAGAAGATGTTAATTTAGCAAAATTATCATCTATGGTAGATAAACTTGTCGAAGAACGCGTTATATATAGGGAAAAACTTATAAAGGTAATTCCTACATATCGCTCTCGAGCGAAAAATGCTATAGCAATTGTAGACAAACAATATAAAGAGTATATTACCAGCTCCAAACATGTAAATAGAGAGGGTGTCTTCAAAAGACCTTTCCGGAGATTTAAGTTAATCTTTAACAACTTTAGTTTTTCTAGTTGAAATAAGAAATTGATACTTATGAATAAAATAACAAAGATTGTAAAAGCAATTTCTTTTACCTTATTCGTCTTTGGTTTTACTGGCTGGATTTATATAGCTATTAATGCATGGGTACACCCTCAAACACTAAGTTGGCAATTGACACATCTTACTCCATGGATCAGAGAAGATACCTTTGGTATCATTTGTTTTATTGTTTCTTTTGTTTCTTTTTTTGTGTGGAATTTAACAAGAGAAGAAAAATAGGCTTGAGTTGGTTGTGCATTTACACTTCAATTGTTAATTTTATTAATTTTTTACCATCATCTTCGCTAGCGATTATTTTTCCAATATCGCTAATTCGCTCGTAAATCTCTTTTATTTTTAGACCCCTGTCTCTATATTTTCTAGACTCACTGCTATATCGTCTTAAGGTTCTTTGTTGAGTTGCAGTATTGAACTCCAAATATTTCAGAGTCGTTTCAAGATTGGCGTGGCCCATTGCATCTTTAATATCTGAATCTTCAGCTCCATTATTTTTTAAATCCCTTGCAAAAATTCTACGTAAATCGTGGACTTGCAATGGGTGACCCCAAAGCTTTCCCGCCTGACGCATAATAGCTTCTAGTCTCTTTTCACCAACTACAAACAGTCGTTGAGAATAATCTTCTTTGTAATGACCTTTATCATTTAATATTTCTAGTTCTTCTGGATTTTTTCCTTGCAGTCTTTCTTCTAGATCTTTAATTAACCAGGGGACTTCAGGAATACTTACCATTCTCGGGCCTGTTTTACCTTGTCGAATTTGCACTTGTCTACCGCTCAAGGAAACATCGCTTAATAGGATATTTCGTGTTTCGTAATTTCTGCCACCGCAGGCAACGAGAATGAATTTGAGACAAGCACGATGTTCTTTCTTAGAAAACCTGTGCTGGCGATTGTCGTAAAGTCCTGGTTCTGTAACCTTATCTATTAATTTAAGCATCTCAGCTTGAGAGGGAAGTATGCGAAGTTTTCTATTTACGGGAGTTCTTGCCATTCCTGCTGCCCAGTCTTTTTCTAAAATCCCTTCATTGAACATCCATCTGACAATCTTTTTGACAAATGTTTCGGCCTGACGACGCGATGATTCCGCTTTGCCTTTTTGTCTTAAATTCAAGAAATAATCTTCTGCCGTATCGCGATTAAAGGGTTTATCTTCAATAAAATCTAGCAAGTTTTTTGCCCAATCTTGATTATTTTTATGGGTTTTTGGTTTCCAACTTCTATCTTTATACTTAAAATATTTGTTTATATTTTCTTCTAATTCTTTTTTTAGCATATGAGTACAAGACGTTAATCCTAATACTCATGTGTTTTTTAATATTAATATTTGAAGCAGCTAATCTCCGAAGTGTGCTCGTTCAAGGACTCGAACCTTGGACCCTTCGCATGTAAAGCGAATGCTCTACCAACTGAGCTAAACGAGCTTATTTTGGCCGCTTTTAGCTTCAAGAGCCCCCTTTACATCTCTATACTAGCACAACACTTCGAGGATGTAAACCGAGCGCTCTACCAACTGAGCTAACCGCCCTTTGTGCGGGAGACAGGACTTGAACCTGCATGGATTGCTCCACACGCTCCTTAGGCGTGCCTGTATACCAATTTCAGCACTCCCGCATATATTTTCCTGTGCTCCCAGACGGAATCGGACTGTCATCTTCTCCTTAGAAGGGAGTTGCTCTATCCATTGAGCTATGGGAGCTTACAATAGACATTGATATTATATCAAATTTGATATACTTAAGCTCACATAAGCCGAAGTGGCGAAATGGCAGACGCGCACGGTTCAGAGCCGTGTTCCCGTAAGGGAGTGGAGGTTCAAATCCTCTCTTCGGCACTAACTTATTCACTTCCAATTAATTTTTTAACGTACGGGATTTTGTCTATAAAATAAGTAAAGGCAAAAGAAACAATAAAGACTACAAGCCATTTTACAATCACATAACTCCATAAAGGAATATGAATATTATCAACTGTCAATCCAAGCTCATAATCCCAAATTGTCACTATAAAAAGGTGAGTTAAATAAATTCCAAACGAGCATCTTGCAATTTGATAAATAATTTTTTTAACGAAATTGTTTTTTATGAATGAATAATTAAATTTAGAAAGTAGATAAAAAGCAGGGATTGACATTAATACAACATTAAAACTCAGATAATAATCTGAATATTGAGATAGACATCCTTGATAAAATTCGTTTGATGAAGGATTTGCAGCGTTTGCTTTAAAATAAAAAAAATTTAAAACCAAGGTTAATAATAAACCAATAACGTAAACAATATTAGCTGCTTTAAAATTTTTAAACTTAATTTTATTTGTACCAATCAGATATCCAAATAAAAATAAACCTGCGTATGGAACCCACTTTGTAAAAGAATTTTCGACAGCACAGTTTCTTATGAAATATTCTTCTGCTGTTTCTACAACACCAACAGTAAGAAAACTTACAGACATAAGAGTTAAGGTTTTTGTTTCATTTGTTTTTATAAAATTTCTAAAAAGAGGGACGATAAAATATAATCCAATTAAAATAACTAGAAAATAAAAATAATAAACATTTCCTGAGAAGAATCTTAAATAAAAAGATGGCTGTAAAATATCTTTTATAGCGTTTGGAGTACTTAGGGCATAAACAAGAATTGTCCAGAAAACAAGCGGAACAAAAAGACGATTAAAAATCCTTTTTAATAAACGGCTAAACCTTTCATCACGTTTGAGCATGAAATAGCCACTTAGCATTATAAAAAGAGGAATACAGATTCGCGAAAATGAATCAACTAGAATTGAAAACCACCAAGAAATTCCGCCAAAGAAATCAGGGCGCTGATAGACAGAATTAAAAGTATGTATTGCAACAACCGCAAGAATAGCAACAACTCTGACTATATCTGGCCAAAGTTCATAGTTAGTTATCTTCTTTGTCATATATAATAATTAGATAATGAAAAAAGTATTAATCTTACTCTTGAGCTTAATTGTATATGGTTTAATAGTTCCTGCAAGAGCTTTTGCAATCTATAATCCAACTGCGGTTGCCAATAACCATTTTGGCATCCATGTAGCTGATACAAGCGATTTGCAAGATGTAGCAAAACTCGTTAATTCAAACGGGGGAGATTGGGGATACGTAACTTTTGTAATTCAAAAAGGAGAGCGTGATCCGCAAAGATGGCAAAATGTTTTTGATCAAATGAGGAGGCTTCATCTTATTCCAATTGTTAGAATTGCAACACAACCAGTTGGTATTGGAAATAACACATGGGAACGCCCTAGCGTTGATGAGATTGGTGGATGGGTAACTTTTCTTAATTCATTAAATTGGGTAGTTAAAAACCGTTATGTAATTGTTGGTAACGAGCCAAATCATGCAGAAGAGTGGGGTGGGCAAATTGACCCGGCAGGGTATGCTGATTATCTAAAAGAATTTGCAAGCAAATTAAAGGAAAGTAATCCAGATTTTTTTATTATGGCTGCGGGAATGGATGCTTCTGCAACAAACACAAAAACAAGTATGTCTGAGGATTTATTTTTGATGCAAATGATAAATAAAGATCCTGATATTTTTGATAATATTGACGGTCTTGCTTCGCATTCTTATCCAAATCCAAATTTTTCGGGAGATGCAACTGCAACAGGAAAGGGAACTGTAGCAACTTTTGACTGGGAATTAAACGAATTAAAATTCCTGGGAATTACCAAAACTCTTCCCGTTTTTATCACGGAAACCGGATGGACACACGATCCAAATAATTTGACAACAAACCTCGGGACAAAATACGAAACTGCTTTTAATAATGTATGGAATGATCCAAGAATTGTTGCAATTACTCCTTTTATATATAAATATGTTGGCTCTCCATTTGATAATTTTTCCTGGGTAAATTCTGCTGGACAATTTTATGATTTTTATAATAACGTTTTAAACCTCAAAAAAAATGCGGGGAAACCAATTCAAATTGAAAGTGCCGACATTATAACAGGAATCCTTCCTAAAATTGCAGTTGCCGGGACAAAATACAGAGGAGTGTTTTTTATTAAAAACACTGGACAATCTATCTGGGAAGAAAATAATTTAGAAGCAATTGACAGCAGAGCAAATAAATTAAATATTATTTCTGTCTATCCCAACACACTCGAACCGGGGCAAATTGGAGTGTTTTTGATTAATGGACAATTTGCAAATGTAAGCGGGAATTTTAATATTGGAATTAACTTTTTGGATAATGGGAATGTAATTGCTGATTACACAACGCAGGTTAATTTGATTCCAGGATTACCAAATTTGAGCGATATTTTAAATTACTTGAAGCTGTCAGTCGCAGAAAAACTGGCAAAAATTTGAAAATGGGCATTATTTCCTATTTTTGGTGGGTTCGGAGGGGATCGAACCCTCGACCGTCTCCTTAAGAGGGAGCTGCTCTACCGACTGAGCTACGAACCCGAAGGGTGCCGCAAGCTTTGCTTACGAACCCAAGCCGATATATTATACAGCAAACTTGACTTTAAGCTCTAAAATTGCAAAACTACCTTAAGACTTTCCATGGGAAGAGTTTTATTAGTTGTTTCTTTTTTGGTTTTGACGCCACTAGTATTAGTTGCCTGTCTTGTTTCTTTGATATCTATTTCAACTTCCTCAATTCCAACTCCTAAAACAATAAAAAAGATTACTGCAAATACGCTTGATGTGCAGGCCCGTTTAACAAGCGACGTTGGAGTTTCTGTTTATGCATCGCTTCCTTCAAGCATTCCAAGCGTTACTGGCCATATAACGGCAGGGGATGCCAGACCTGAAATAGTGAAAGAATATTTAGCTGAATATGGATCGCCGCTTTTGCCATATGCCAACGAAATTGTACAAATGGCTGATAAATATGGAATAGATTTTAGATTTATTCCTGCAATTGCACAACAAGAATCAAATTTATGCCATGTAATTCCGCCTGGGAGTTTTAATTGCTGGGGCTGGGGAATTACAAGCGTTAGTAGTTTAGGATTTGATTCATATCAAGACGGAATAGAAACTGTAAGCAAAGGATTAAAAGAAAATTATATTGACGACGGACTTACAACTCCAGATGAAATTATGACAAAATATACACCTTCTTCAAACGGTTCGTGGGCGCACGGCGTCAATGAATTTATGGGCGAAATGCAATAAACAAAGCTTGTGTTAAAATAGCATAATATGTCAGCTTTTTATGATTCCTACGATTATTCTGCATATTGGCAAGGGCGAGAATATGAACATCAAGCTGAAATAATTGCGATTAGCGAATTTTTAAAAAAAATTAAACACATTAACCGCGCAATTGAAATCGGCGGAGGATTTGGAAGACTTTTGCCGTTTTATGTTTACAGAACTAAAACAAGTTTTTTAACAGAACCATCTTCAAAGTTACTGGCGCTGGCTAAAAAAAATAATAAAAATTTTAAAAATGTAAAGTATTTGCAATCCACTTTGGATAATTTGGGAAAACGGGTCAGGAAAAACAGTTTTGATTTAGTATTAATGATTCGTGTTATGCACCACATGGGCAATCCTGATAAAACTTTTGCAGAGATTTCAAATTTAATTTCCAGTGATGGATATCTAATATTAGAATTTGCAAATAAAATTCATTTTAAAAATGTTGTAGAGCATGTAATCAAAAAGGATTTTACATTTTGGGGTGATACAACAACAATTGATGTTAGAAGCAAGAAATCAAAAAGAAACAAAACGATTGCTTTTTTGAATTACCACCCCAATGTGATCAAAGAAAAATTAAAGGAAAATAATTTTGAAATTATTGAAATACGATCTGTTTCAAATATTCGAAGTAGCTGGGCAAAAACACATTTGCCAAGGACTTTTTTGCTTGAAATAGAGAAATTATTACAAATTCCTTTTTCTTATTTTTATTTTGGACCTTCGATTTTTGTGTTAGCCAAAAAAAAGGGTTGAGTATTTTAATATTGTTCTATCTTATAGAACAGGCATGTAGATTTGAATATCTGATCTATTGTGGATAACTTGACAAGCCTATAACTTTGTGTTATATTACACTCACGTTCTGAGGCAATCTCGATAATATCGAGAAAGCGTTAGGATTTCTTGGCCCTTCCTCGTGAAGGGCCTTTTTTGTGGCTAAAATGATATAAGCAAAGCTTGTAACATCAGAATGGTATAATTTAAACGTTTGCAAGCCGAAGTGGTGAAATGGCAGACACGTACGGTTTAGGGCCGTATGCTCGGTAAGAGCGTGCAGGTTCAAGTCCTGTCTTCGGCACATTCACCTGTGAAAGTAGATATATGACAGAACCAAATTTTATAGAAGCCAATTCTAGATTAAATTACCCTAAAAATTTGTTCGATTTTCAGCAAAGTGTAAACATGTTTATTGGAACAAGGGGAGTAATACTTGGAATAAAAATCTTCTTTGATAATAAAGTGGGGTTTGTTGAATCTCTAAGTCCAAATATTTTTTCAGCAACTCAGACAAAAGAAAAAGAGAGGGAAAGACGAGAAAAATTGTTACTTCAGAGGAATTTTTCTCCTAACGATGTGAATCAAATCAACGAATATATCAACCAAAAAGTTGAGAAGATTTTAAAGGATGATCCTGAAGATTATTTTGAAGTTTCAGAGTTAGTAAGAAAACATTTTACCTGGGATAATGAAACTGGCCTTCAATATAAAAAGATTGAGTGATGTATAATTGATTATGTCGGAAATGATTCATAGTTATCCAACCAAAATAACTGGGAGTTTTAAGGTAATTTTGCTTTTGATTCCTGCAATAGTTTTTGCAGTTACACTTGCAATATTGATAGCAATTAAATTTTAAATGAAGGAAGCACGCGAAATATTTTTAATGCTTGGAGCAGTAATTGTTATTCTTCTTGTGCTTCGATTTAATTTACTTGGTAATTTCTTACATACTAATCCACTGGCAAGCTCCACACCTGTTGCCACAGGGCTTACAAATTTAAAACCAATAACTATTAACAAAACAAATATTATGGTTGAAATTGCAAATACTGAAGCTCTTCGGGAAAAAGGGCTAAGCGGAATTAATAGTTTACCATCAGACCAGGGAATGATCTTTGATTTTGGGACAAAAAATATTACGCCGCTTAATGCAAGATTCTGGATGAAAGGAATGCTTATTCCGCTGGACTTTATCTGGATAACTAATAATAAAGTTGTGGAAATTACGCCAAATGTTCCAGCTCCAGCCGCAAATACTCCTGACAACCAACTTTTGATTTATCAACCTTCTGAAAATATAGATTTTGTTTTGGAAGTAAACGCAGGTTTTGCAATGAATAATCTTATAAAAGTAGGCGATAATGTTACGGGTCTATGACGAAATTACAAGCTTAGCTTATTACGCCAAAGGCAATCCGATCTAAAACATATCCTTCATTATTTATAATTCTTGCCGGCGTTATTGTGTAATCTCCAAACAAATTATTTATTTTATCCAGTGCTTTAGTTAAATTCTGTTTTTTAATTACGTCAGTTGTTAGATCAAGCTGAAGATTTTTGTTTTTTTGTAGATTAAAAACAGTAACAGATAAAAGTCTTACAGGTTTTTTTACCGGGCACATAAAGAATAATTTATAAACTAATTTTGTAAAATCGTTTGAAGAAAAAACAGGATAGGCAAGCTTCATGCCGTGATGCCAGTATGTATGATCGCGAAAAAGAATACTTAAATGAATTCCTCCCGCAAAATAATTTTTATTTCGCAAACGTCTTGCAGTTTTTTCCGTGAGCTTTGTTAAAATTGGACGAAGTTCTTCGAAAGTTTCGTACGGATAAGTTAGTGCATACTGACTGCCAAATGATTTTCTTTCAAAAAGATAATCATCAATTTCAAAACCGTGAAGGCGCATAAGCCAATAGTAGCTATTAATAGAACGGAAGGCGATTTTTAATTTCTGCAAATCTGCATTATAAAAACCTAGAACGTCATAAATTCCAGCAGATGATAACCTGGCTGCGTTGGCATTTTTAATGCCGCAGAGATTTGTCAACTTTAAACTTTCATAAACTTGATAAAAATTGCCTTTATTTATTTCAAATAAACCATCTGGTTTTTTGTAACTTGCTGCAGTTTTGGCTAAAAATCCATTGGTGGAAATTCCTATGGAGACAGTGATTGCACTGCCGATTTCTTTTTTAATTCTTTCTTTGATTTCCAAACCTACATTTAATAAGTTTCTATTTGAGCTTTGTGAGTTTTTACTTTTAAAGTCAACAACAAATTCGTCGATTGATTTGGGATGTACTGATAAAGAATATTTATTAAGAAGTGCGTGCATTTTTTTATGGATGAAACGATATTTGGGAGGATCTGGGGGAAGAATAATCATATTAGGGCATAAGGCCAGACCGTCTTTGACTCTCATCCCAGTCTTTACTCCAAATGCTTTGGCAGGATAGGAAGCTGCAAGAATGCAGCCGTTTTTAGTTGCATAAGCTGCGACAGCAACTGACTTGCCTCTCAAAAATGGATTTGCTTGTTGTTCAATTGTTGCAAAGCAGGAATTGATATCTATATGCATGACACTAGATGGCGAGGAATTAAAATCCATTTGAGATTTCTTCTAAAAACCAGTTCAAACTTTTAGTGTTAAATTTAAGGCGCAAAAATAAATTATCTGTAGTGACTGAAAAAATGTGATAGAGGATATCTCCTTTTTTATATTCATGATGAAGACCAATTTGGTTTATCTTATAAAATCTATTGTTCCAAATAACTGTTTTGGGAAGAAAATTTAAAGTGTTTTTATCAAAATAAGAAACCACTGAAACTGGAGCATCAAGTTTTTGATTCATAATTATTAGAATGACAAGCTATGCTTATTTATATTCCGAAGAAATACCGAAGTCAAGAGGAAGTTTGTGTAAATAAAGAAAACGCATGTTCTCCAAACGGAGTTAATTTAATTCGTTGATTCTTTTCATCGATTTCTATTAATTTTATACTCTGTAAACTATTTAATCTTTCAACAACATTGCCTGAACTAACATCAAATTCTTTAATTAATTCTTGTCTTGATGGATGCCATTTGTTTTCTTGTAAATAATTTCCAATAAAGATAAAATCTTCTAAGTTTTTAGCAGTCATTTTGTCTGAAGCATTTTCTATTTCCCAAGATGCAATTAACAACTTATTTTTGGCTCCTGCTAAATCAATTTCCATGGGAAAAGTATTTTAACATAAGTGCTAAAATTTAATTATGAAAGTTAAACTTTTAATTATTTCCGGGTTTTTACTTAGTTTTGGAATTGGATTTATGGTTGGTCAACTAATTCTTATCAAAACCCAAAAACCAACACAAATTGTCAGCCAGGTTGTAGATAGATCGCTTGATAAATATACGATAGATAATTTAAGTAATTATTGGAATACAAAAACAGATCCTTCGACTACGCTCAGGGTGACAAGTCAACTTAAAGATTTTCCAGAATTTACTTCCAGTGAATTTATTATGAACTTTAACCCCTCGACTTCGCTCGGGACTGTAGTGCAAACGAAAAAAACTTCAGGGCTTATTAATATTCCAAAAGGTGAGGGAAAATATCCGCTTGTAATTATGATTCGAGGATATGTTCCTACAGAACAATATTTTACAGGCAACGGGACAATAAACGGATCATATTTTTTTGCCAAGAACGGATTTATAACTGTCGCACCAGACTTTTTAGGATATGGAGATTCTGATAAAGAATCAAGCAATGTCTTTGAATCGCGATTTCAAACTTATACAACTGTTATGGCAGTTCTAAAATCAGTTGGTCAAATTCCAAACTGGGATGGGAAAAATATTTTCATTTGGGCACATAGCAATGGCGGTCAGATTGCTCTAACTACTCTTGAAATCACAGGAGTAAATTATCCAACTGTTTTGTGGGCTCCTGTTTCTTCCAGTTTTCCTTTTGATATTCTTTATTATAGCGACGAAGCTGATGATCAGGGAAAATCTTTAAGGAAGGAGCTTTCCACTTTTGAAGATGTATATAATACTGATTTATATTCTTTAAATAATTATTTAGACAAAATAAAAGCTCCAATACAACTTGACCAAGGAACAGCTGATGATAGCGTACCAGTAGATTGGAGCGATAATCTAGCTGATAATCTCAAAAAACAAGGTCTTCCTGTTGTTTATAACAAATATCCTGGTGCTGATCATATGATGACTCCGCTTTGGAATACCGTTATACAGAAAGACCTTGAGTACTTCACAAAAAATTTGAAAAATTAATTTCTGTTTTCTTGTGGTTTGGCTTCGTTAACGTTGATATTGCGGCCTTTTAATGGCTGTTGATTCATAGCCTCCATAGCTTTTTGAGCTTCTTCAGCAGTCGCAAACTCAACAAATCCAAAACCTCTGCTTCTTCTTGTTTCACGATCTGTGATAACAACTGCATCTGTAACGTTTCCGTAAGCTGCAAAAGCTGATTTTAAATCATCACTTGTTACTGTGTAATCCAAATTTCCAATAAATAATTTTGTTGACATTTTTCCTTGCTCCTTTCTAAACCTGACTCTTTTCGAACATCTGGCATGAATATTGTATAATAAATGTTATGACTAATCAAAAAGCACCAAAATTCGCGTCCAAATTCGGGAAACCTTTAGGGGGTTCTCTCTTTACTGGGCCAAAAAAAGAAGATAATAAAAACGCAAAACAAGTTGGAGGATTTGACCCTGCAAGATTTAAGACACAACACAAGGGATAAATTATCTTTCTTTTGAAGGAGTCCAGTGAACTCTTCTATACACTTCGCCGTCATTAAAATTTATATCTTTTCTTTTTAATTTTAATAAATTTCTTTGCCAGAAACTTCTTTTTTCTTGAATTTTTATTTTTGCGATCTGTTCTCCTGCAATTACTTCATAAAGCGGATCTATGTCATTAATTTGATTTTTTGAAAGCTTGTCGTATGATTCTCTGAACCATCTTTGTTCGTTTAAATGTAAATTAATTGTGTCAGGATCTATGACTTCTATATCTCCAAATAAGGTCTGCGGTTGATATCCTGAATCTAGAACCATATAAACAATATTTTCTAACTTTTCTCCGGCAGTTAATTCTCTTTCCTGTAAAACAATAGCTTCTGAATCTGGTTTTCCGTAGGAGCAGTACACTAGTTGGTCTTTGATTGGCATAACTTAAGTATTATATATATTTTATGATATAATTCACGCATGACAAGCACAAATATTGCAAGGACTGATGACGGGACTATTCAAATAAACTTTTCTATTCCTAAAGCTGATATTGATAAAGCACAGGAAAAAGCAGTCGAGGAATTATCAAAAGACATAACTGTAAAAGGATTTAGAAAAGGCAAAGCTCCAGTTGATAAAGCTAAAGAGAGAATTGACCCTGGAATGCTTCTTGAAAAAACTTTGGGGCAAATATTACCTGCCGCTTACACAAAAGCAATTGATGAAAACAAAATCAAACCAATAATTTATCCAAAGTTTGAAATTATGAAACAAGGAGATATCTGGGAAATTCAGGCAAAAGTTGCAGAATTACCGATAGTTGATTTGCCAGATTATAACGACATGGTTGCAGGAGCGATTCGAGCTGCATCTTTAAAGAAAGAATTAAGCAAACAAGAAAAAGAAGATGTTGTAATAAAAACTTTAATTGATTCAATAAAAGTGAAAGTTCCTAAGATTATTATTGATGAAGAAGTAAATGCTAGGCTCTCACAATTACTTGAAAGAACAGAAAAGCTTGGACTTAAACTTGAACAATATTTAGCAAGTATCGGGAAAACTGAACAAAGTCTTCGAGAGGAATATGAAAAACAGGTCGTTGATGGAATTTCCTTAGAACTTATTTTAAATAAAATGGCAGAAGTTGAAAAAATTGAAGCACCAGAATCTGAAGTAGAAACTGCAATAAAAAGCGCTGGGGTTACAGAAACTCACCAAGGACATGTTGACGAGCAAAAACAAATTGTACGAAGCGTACTTAAGCGCAGAATAGTTCTTGACCGACTTGCAAGTCTATCTTAATATGGGGCAAATGGCTGACAAAACTTCAAAGCAGCAAAAAATAAAACAGATAAGGCAGGCTAACATTTTAGAAAGCCTAAAGGATCTTGGCGGAAATACTGGAAAAGCATTAGCACGCGAATCGGGAGCAATGAGCGAAGAATTTTTCAGACAACTTCTTGGAATCAAAAAGGCAAAAGTTTCTGGAGATTTGGAGCGAGGACAATCTTTTCAGCCAGGCAAAGCAATGACTGGAGAATATCAACAGGAACAAAAAGCCCAAAAACAAATAAGATTTGAAAGAAGACTTCTTGAAGAGCAAAAAGCCGAAGTCGAGAGAAAAAATAGTGAGTTGCAATTACAGCTTCATGCAATAACTAGAGAAATGCAATCTGTCGTTGAGACAACTCCAAAATTGGCAAAAGAAATACAAATCGCCCAAATAATTTCAGGAAACAAACCAGATATATATCATCTTTTGTTTTTAAATAAAATTTTACAGTTTTTAAAAGATTTCAAGAAGAACATAGAGAATGCTTCAATCTGGTTTGCTGCACAAAATAAGCGTGCAAATAAACGAAATTTCTGGAACCAATATAAAGTGCAAAAAGGCTCAGCTTTATTAAACCCTGAAACTTATTCGCAAAGAAGTGCTGGTTAATGTATAATATTCCTAATGTTTAAGAAACTTCTCACGGCAGAGCCGCAAGCTTTGCTTATTATTAATTTGGTCGCCCTTATTACAAGGGCCTAAGTTAATGTGAGAGGGATGTAAAAGTAAAATAAAAATCAAAAAGCAAACCTTTCACACGAGAGGTTTTTTATTTTATGGAAAGTTTTAATAAATACAAACCAGAAGATAATACTATAAATAAATGCGAGAACTGCCATGCTTGTTGCAAGAACATGATTATGAAGATAGAAAGTTTACAGAGAAGAAAAGCCTATCCAAATGCAATAAGATCTTCTTTTTACGGCACTCAATATTTATCCGAAAGTTGCGATGAAGGTGTTTATTATATCGAAACAAATGAATCCAGTCATACAGGTTTTGATACATTTGATGAAATTGTAATTAATGGAGACTGTCCAAACTTGAAAGATAACGGCTGGTGTGGAATTTATAAAAGAAGACCTGATGCATGCACTTTGTTTAAAAAAGATTCTAAAGCATGCGTAGATAAAAAGTTAGAAGAATTTATACCAGATGAAACATTAAAGATTGTGAGGTGATAATATGACAGAAAGAGAAATAAGAACAAAAGGTTTTAATTGCGATAAGATAATGGAAGAGGTATTTGGACCAGATAAAGGTTGTGAGCCATATAGTGAAAATGTACAAAACCCAGTTGCAACAGTACAAGTACAATATCCAAGACCATTAATGCCAACAGCAAAAGGTTTGGGAGAAATGGTTAATGGAGAATAAGTAGATATGGATAGGTGGGTGATATATAATACACCTATCCGGGCGGTTAGCTCAGTTGGCTAGAGCGCTTTCTTGACGTGAAAGAGGTCGGGGGTTCGAGCCCCTCATCGCCCACTTGTATTTATGAAAAGTCGTTGCTGTGACAACGGCAGTCCGCTACAGACGGCATAACGCTCAGGTGGTAACTCTCGGGAAGTTAGAAGCAATCCCTTGGGTTGCTATGGCTAACTTACAAGGTAAACATTTAGAAATCATATTAACTAAGTATCTTCAATGGTGCAAAATTGAACGTGGTCTTGCAAAGCAAACAGTTGCTGGGAAAAAACAGACTCTTGGCCATTTTTTGAAATATCTTGACGGCGAAAAATTGACGTTGAAGACTTCCAAAGATTATATGTATCATTTAAGTTCCGATTTGGGTTGGTCGGCAAATGGAATCAGAAGTGACTTTAATTCAAAAGTTAAACCATTTATTCATTGGCTTTTTGAAACAAAATATATAAAGATTGATTGGTCCAAAAAGATTAAGGTTCCCAAAGCACAACCAAAACAATATCCAGTAGTAAGTTTCGAAGAGCTAGATAAAACCATCTTCGCTGGAACCTCATTCACAGAAAAGGACTGTAAGCTTGCTAAAGAACGAAGGCTGGAAAACAGGGAAGCCTTACTCTTCGAAGCCAGAACAGGTTTAAGAATCGGGGCAATTATTGGACTCAAGAAAGAAGATGTCAATCTCAACTCTATCCCAGCAACTTTTAATGTTTACAGTAAAGGTAAATTTCATACTGGCATAGTTCCTCCCGACTTAATTGAAATGATGAAAAGAAGATGTGTTGGCCCTGGAAAAGTTTTCAATGTTTATGGCGGCAGTCTTAATCACTATATAAGAAGAGGTTGCGAGAAGTTGGGAATATCAAATGATTTCCATTTCCATACCATGCGGCACAGTTTTGCCACAAGTTTATTAAATAACGGGACAGATATTAGTATGGTAAGCAAAATCCTGGGTCATAGCAGTATTGGCATCACCGCAGACATTTATAGCCATTATTCCGTGCAAGACAAAGCCAGGGTTATTAATTCAATTCCTACAGTAAGAAAGTCTCTATCCACAGAGGAAAGGGCAAAAATAGTTATAGAAAAACTACAAAAAGACTTTGGTATTATCAAATACACAAGAAAAGGTGAAAAACTAACAATTAATATCAAAATATAATTAGGAATAGTATTTTTGTAAGTCTCTCATCGGATCGTTATCTAAATCTGGGCCGACAGGTAACTTCTTCTTCCTAAGCAATTTAAGGGCATGTTTTAGATATTTCTTCTCAACAATTAATTCATGATTGGTTTTAGAAATTGCAAAAAAATCATGACTATCTAATGTCACTTCCTTTCTAGCTAGTTTTAAAAAAAGTTCAATTCTCGGAACAATAACTATTCTTTCCATAAACACCTTATCAGATTTATATGCATTTTCTAACCAATCTAATAAGTGTTGATGCACTGGCAATGCAGCAGCACCTGGAACAATCATGACGTTCGAAGGAGAAAAAAGTACAGCCTTACGATCTTTAGATATACGAAAATGTAACATCTTGAATCTTTTTCCTTTGGAATCGTTTTCAGCGTTAGTCCAAAACTGAAAAATAGTAAGTGCTGGAAGAGGTTTGCCACTTCCTTTCTCAAAATTTATAACAATGCTATGTATTCCTGTTAAACCGAGAGCTACTTTCTTATCTGCATAATTTTCAAGGTTGATTAAAATATAAATCGAATCAACGACTGCCTTTATTCTATCAATCTTATCAATTAAGTAGTCCACTTTATAAATTTTCCCTGAAGATTTTATTTTGATTACTTCCCTTTTCATGTCAATCAAATAATCATTATGGCCAGAAGTACTATTTCTCAACCCTGCATCATAAGCCATTCTTATTTTTCGCTTAAGAATAAGATCAGGGCAATCATCAATTATCTTTTTGATCATTAAACCTTTCTTGTTTCCAATTTTTAAACCATTGTATTTTTTGCCAGCAAAAGGATTTAACATAAAAGATCCACCGTTACAAATATTTATAATGTTGTAAATTATATTAAGAACCTCGCTAATCTCAAAATAAGCTTGGTAAGCATCTAAGGCTATTTGGTAACTTCTCTTTTCAACTTCCTTAACATCATTCATCCTCAACCTTTCCACAGGTACGAAACCACCGGTAATTCGCCTATAAGCCTCCTCTGATCGTAAATTATCTGATTCTTGTATTTTATTTAGTCCTATTTCTACCGATTCGAATAAAGTAGTGTAAGTTTTATCTTCGAAAAACATTTTGAGTGCTTTCTTGTATTCAGAAGGATTAACTTTCTCAGCCCGCTCAAATAAATTGTTAAATGCACTTACATAAGGTACTTTATATTTCTTTCTTTTATTTACAGAAGTAGATGAACGATACTCATTAAGAAATAGCATATATTGCAGTCGCCACAGTCCGTAGTCAAAACTATAAAAACTATCTGTAGGCAATAATCCAGCACCTAACTTATAAGCCTGAGCTGGATTTTCAATTAACAACTTACTAATCATGTTGGTTCTATTTCTAATTTGAGAATTAATCGAAGATATTGAGTTTACAAAACCTTCTTTATGCCAGCATTCAGCAAGAGGTCTTTTTAGATGCAAAAGTTTTGATCTCTTCACATACTGTCTAGTTAACATCACAAGCGCACCACACGTACACCTGTGCAGTTGTATACTCGAAGAATCATCACTAAGAGCTTTCTCTACGCTCAACCAGAAACTACCAGCATATGGCAAACTCTTATAAACACCTTCCAGATAGCGAATATCCAACTGGTCTAGTTCCCTAACTCTAGTTTCCGACTTCATAACATGATTATATTCGTTGTGTAAAGATATTTTAAAAAAGACATCTCTTAGGATGAATAATCCCCTGACTGTTTCCACAAATGAGCACGACCTTCACCTTTTACTCTAGGCATGATGTCACGAAGAGGAGTCTTACGATCTGTCAACTTGACGATCTCAGCTTCCAAGTCTTGACGTGCCAATAAAGAATTAGGAATAGGACCTGCAAAGCCACCTACGTCCACGTTCTTAGCAAAAAGATTCAATACTGCTTCTGGATCAATTGGATTGTTCATTAAAATTGTTGTTTGACAAAGCCTGTAGTAAAGAATATATTCTTTTTACATATTAATATGAGAGAAGGTGATTTAAATGAGTAGAGAAGAAAGAAATCTAATAGATGCATTACCACAACAAAATATTGGCGTTGCCATTAAAGGCCAGGATTGTGAACAAAGCTGTGGAAGTTGTAATAGCTGTGCCTGTGGAGACAATAGCTGTGGAAGTTGTTCATCGTGTGCTGATTGTGGATGCAATTGTTCAAATAGAGAAGGCAATATAACTAAATAGTTATTTTTCAAGCAGTTTGCTATACTTTGGTGGTTTTTAAGCGTGTAAATGAAAAATAATACCGTCAATACCATCAAAGAAATAGCATCTGCTTTACAGGATATTAAATTAGTTGAATCTTTTCAAAGAACTCGTTTGCATTATGACGAGCCTAAGTTTTGGTTTTATTCTACAATCATAAACGATAAATATTTAAAGCACCAAGGGCAGCATTTTAGTTCTAATTCTTCTGGAGTATCTTTTTTTTCTCAAAATAAAGCCGTACTTAAATCACTATTTGAAGCGTTGGAAAGATATAGCAACTTTGCTTTCTTTAAAAAAGATATAGATTTCGTTGGAAGATTTGTTGATATCAAAACTAATGCAATTAATCCCGAATCCTTCTCGTATTTTTCGGAAAAACAATTAAATAATCCAGAATATAAAAAATTTAAAATAAACGATAAATCTAGATTTGATTGGACAAAGGTTAAATTATTAACCGACGGTAAGGAATATCTTGTACCCTGCCAGACAATATATCTTTCCTACAAATTAATTAAGGGAGAGCCTACATTTTATCCTTCGATTAGTACAGGCGTAGCTGCTCATTCTGATTTGGACTCTGCAATTTTAGGAGGTATTTATGAGGTAATAGAGAGAGATTCTTTTATGATTTATTATTTAAATAAATTAAAACCAAAAAAATACAATTTAAAATCTTCTAAGAACAAAAAAATTCGCTCTCTGGCGGAAATTACCGAAAGATATCATATGGAATTATATTGTCTTGATATAACTACAGATTTAGGAATACCGACTGTGGCTTCCATTTTAATCGATCGATCGGGATTAAGTAAGGCAGTTTCTGTAGGGTTAAAATCAAATTTAAATGTTGAAAAAGCTATCATTGGTTCAATTAACGAGGCCTACCATACAAGAAGTTGGATAAGAGAAGCATATATTCAAAATCCAACAAATATTACAGAAAAAGAGTTGCTTGAAAGTTCTAGTATGAAAAATAGAGGATTG
Source organism: Patescibacteria group bacterium (assembly GCA_035549555.1). Taxonomy (NCBI): domain Bacteria; species Patescibacteria group bacterium. The sequence continues at coordinate 221,345 of DASZQR010000010.1, read as the reverse complement.
CTTTGGTATAAACCTGAATCAATTTCTCATATTAACTTTTTAATTAAAGCGTTGAGATCTGAAGTTATTACCTTAAAAAATAATAATTTATCTGTAAAGGAACAAATCAGATATTTAAATGACAGTTTAAATAAAGCTGGTTATAAAATTTATTATAAAGATATTACTCCTGAATATTTCAAAAATATCCATTTCAAAGCAGTAAAAGTAATAATACCTGGCATGCAACCATTATACTTAGAAGAAAAATTCGCACTTCGTGGAGGTAATAGATTGCACGCTGTTCCCGTTAAGTTGGGGTATAAAAATATTAGATTAAACACCTACCCACATCCGTTTTTATGAAAAACGATAAAACAATAAACATACTTAAAAAGCTAGAGCTTTCATCTTCAATAAAATTTAATAATAGTATTAAGATAAAGAATTTTAGTAAAACAAAAACTTCATATAGTGCTTGGCCTGAGCAGTGGAAGAAGGTTTATTACAAAGCATATCCTAAATTTCCTCAAGTTTTGTTACCTGATCCAGCAAGAGCACGCTGGAGCTTAGATGATGCATTGATTAAACGAAAATCTCAAAGAGAATTTACAAAAAAAGATATAAAAATCCAAGATCTCTCTACTTTGCTGTATTTTTCAAGCGGTTTAAAAGAACTTTTGTTTAAAGGATCTGGAGAAAGAAGGTTTTATCCTTCTGCAGGAGCTAGGTATCCTTTAGAAATTTATCCAGTCATTTTTAATGCGGAAAGCATTAAACCTGCAATTTATCATTATCATGTTAAAAGTCATTCTTTAGAAGAAATATATAGCAATAGTTTTGTAGCGCAAATAATTAAGCAGTTTAATCAACCATGGATACGTAAGTCTTCAATGTTAATTGTTGTTTCAGCTGTTTTTGAAAGGACTGATAACAAATACGGAGATAGGGGGCTAAGACATATATTTACCGAATATGGTCATTATGCTCAAAATATTTACCTGATTTCACAAGAGCTAGGCCTTGGTTCATGTTCTATAGGCGGATTTATTGACGATGGATTGAACAAATTATTGGATTTTGACCCAATAGATGAAAGTGTAATTGGTGTTATTGCAATAGGAACTTTATAGTATAATTCTTTAGATGTTTTTATTTCTTGTTAGACATGCAGAAGCTGACGGTGTAAAGGATCGTTGGCAAGCTCCAAATTCAAAGTTAAGTAAATTAGGTGAACAACAGGCAGGAGCTTTGGCTAATCAGCTTAAGTCATTCAAGATAGATCAAATATTCTCTAGTGATTTAGAAAGATCTACTCAAACAGCAGATATTATTTCCAAAAAAATCGGAGTAGAAACTAGCATCTTAGATTATATTTGTGAAAGACAGCAGTTAGATGAAATGTATGGAGCACAAAGAGAAAGTAATATATCAAAAAAATATATTGAAGAATCTCGCCATAATTTCAATAATCTTGATTGGAAATTTGAAGATAAGGAAGAATCTGTACGTGAGGTTATAAATCGCACTATGGAATTAACCTCATTTTTAACGAAAAACTTCCAAGGTAAAAGAGTAGCAATTGTTTCGCATGATTTATTTATTAGATGTTTAATCAGTAGAATTTTGTTAGGTAAGGATTATTCTGACACACAAATGGCTAGGAGCATTAACACATTAACCATAGACAATACTGGTTTGTCGTTATTAATCCATAGTAGTCAGTTCCAAATGTGGAAAATTAATTACATCAATAATTATTCGCACTTTAAAGACATAAGAATAAATAACCGTCAATAATTTTTCCAAACTTCTTCATTATCAACATATTTTAAAACTTTGCCGTGTGTCTCCTTTGCTGTTGATAAATAAGGACTACTGTTCCTGTAAAAATAAGTTAAAGCTCTTGAAGATATGAAAAGCAAATAGAAGGCGAGGTTCGACCTTTCAGATTCAGATAATCTTTCTCCTGAGAGGTACCCGTTTAAGAAAGTTGAAAAGTCATCTTTTGGTCTATCAGTTCGAATCTGGTGAAATAAATAGTATCCAATATCATTTAACCATGTTTCCTCTGTCCACTCTCCAAAATCTATTAATACTGGAATATTTTCCTCGGTAACAATAACCTGGCCATCATGTAAATCATTGTGGTTAAAAGTTGGCTGTGTTTCGTTGCAAAACTGCTCCATTAAATCTCTAAAGCTTTTAATTAGTGCATAAGATTTACTGTCAATATTAATTTCTTCAAGACCAACTCGTGACCAATTAAAAATATATTTATCATAGTAAGCAAATGAATTTCTACCTGTTGCTTTCCAACTATCACCAGTAACCTGCGCTGTATTATGCATTATTCTGATTTGATTGCCTAATTTATCCTTAATCCCTGGATTTGGATTAAAATACAAACTTTTTCCATGAATACGTGTTGATACCAGTGCTAGATGATCTTGATTGTAATTAACAAGTGCAATAGGTGAAGGTGTTGCAATACCTGTAGAATGTGCCGTATTTAAACCTCTCCACTCATGTTCAGCTTGATTCTTACGTGCAGTCTTTTTAATTACAACATCCATACCAGATTGTGTTCTAGCATAGATAATTTCACCGCCAGTAAACGGTATTTTATTTTTTTCAGTAATTTCAAGATCAATTGAACTTGCATATTTTTCAAGTGAGCTTTGGACAGTTGCAAAATGTTCTGTAGACATACAAATGATTATATCAATGCATATCAAATAAGAGGATTTATTTATAATTTTGAAAAATATATTTTTAATAATATAATGTTTTTGGGAATTGCTCTAAATTTAGAGGTCCACTTTAACGCTTTCTTGACGTGAAAGAGGTCGGGGGTTCGAGCCCCTCATCGCCCACAAATAGCTTTAAAATGGCAAATAAACTAAAATCTCCTTTTCCGAAATATGTCTACGAAAGGAACTCGGAAATTTATAAATTAATGGCGAACCCCAAAAGACTTGAAATTTTAAATATTATAAAAAACACCGAAGCTAGCGTTGATCAGCTTTCTGAAATAATTGGTATACGAAAAGCAAATACTTCTCAACATCTTTCTATCTTAAGACATTTGAGAATAGTAAACGTCAGGAAGGAAGGAAAAAATTCTTATTACAAGCTAGTAAACCCAGAACTTATCGCTCCGTGTGCCATATTGATGAAACTCTGGAATAAATAGCCTCTTGATTTTTTTAGAAGGAAATGTTGATAATGAATTATGGTTTCTTATGTTCGAAACTATGAAATATAAACTGGTAGGGATCTTTATATTAGTATTGTTATTTTTTATTATTGGCGTTAAGAGTAGCTTTGCGGCAACTTATTATGTTTCTCCAAGTGGAAACGATTCGTACGGCGGATCCTTGGCAAGTCCGTGGAAAACATTAACCCATGCTGCAAACATTGCAGTTTCTGGAGATATTGTTTATATAAGGACGGGGACTTATCATGAGGTATTAGCGCCGATAGTAAGCGGAGCCCAATCTTCACCTATTACTTTTAAAGCATATCAAGGTGAGACACCAATTATTAGCGGTGTAAATTCCGGAGGCAGTCCGCCAAACGTAACCGGGCTTGCAACAGGGATTAATCTTGCAAACAAAAGCTATATTGTTGTTGATGGATTAATTGTACGAGATGTTTATGACCATTGGGCAGATTTAACTAATGCAAACAATAATACACTTCAGAACATGACATTTACTTTTTCAACTCAATACGGAACGGGGAATTGGCAGGGAATATTAATGGACGGATCAAGCTTTAATAAGATCTTAAATTCAACAATCGAGAAATGGGGCTGTCCACAAGATGTTTATAACTGCGGAGGTGATGCTATAAATATGAAAGGTGGAGCCTATAATAATTTAATACAGGGAAATACTTTTGGCAGTGCGATGCATGCAGAAGTACAAATTCAATCCGGGCATGATAATATAATTCGTCAAAATACTTTTACAAACGATATTGAAAAAGATTTGGAGATTACCGATAGAGTACAAAACACAACTTACCATAATTTAATAGAATTAAACACTTTTAGACAAGCTGGCTGGAACAACGAAAATCACGGAGGAATGCATATTCAAATGGCGTCTTCGCGAAATATTATACGAAATAACATATTTACAGATTCAAGCGGAGAAGCGATGAATTGTGAAGTTTGGAGCGATTCAGGAGATATTGTTTATGATTGCGCCAACAACCGGGTTTATAACAATACTATTGTCCATACAATGATTGATCCGGGAGGGTATCCAAATGGAGCAGGCGGTTCAAACCAAAACTGGATACCTGGGGGGCTCTATATTGATAATTTTGGCTATGGTATGTATCCGATTACGGGGAATGTTTTTAAAAATAATATTTTTTATGATAACCAACCTAACACAGGTATTGATCCTGGGGATGATCAAATTTGGATCTTGGATTCCAAGATCTCTCTTGATTCTAATCTTTTTCAAGGGAATATATTCTTTCATCAGAATGCATCTGACCATACTATACATGTCCAAGGGGTTATTAGCGGAACTGCAATAGAAGCAAATAATAATTTGTCCGGTAATTTTTCAGGAAATTTAGCAACAGCTCCGACTTTTATCACTTATGCTCCTGCTACAATTCCAGAAACTTATGATTTGCATTTGAGATCAGGGAGCGCTGGCATAGATCAAGGAGCCAACTTAACACAGACTACGGCCTCAGGGAACGGAACTGCAATTTCTGTTGCAGATGCAAGTTATTTTCAAGATGGATATCTGGGTATGATAACAGCAGACAGTATTCGTGTGGGCAACTCTGCTGCTATTATTTCTTCAGTTGATTTAGTTAATAATATTATTAACGTTGATAGATCGCTCAGTTGGCAAAGCGGAGATGCTGTTAACTTGTTATATGCAGGAAGTGCTCCTGATATTGGAGTATACGAATATGGGACGATCACTATTTATCCTGCAGATCAACCAAGTGGCAATGATAATCCTACGCAAAATAATAGTTCAACTTCCTCAATTACTAGTAGTGCTAATAGTAATTATTGCAGCGACACAAAGCCTGCAAAAAAGGTGGATCTTTTTGAAATAGATCGAGCTGGATCAACAGCTATTTTATATTTTACTCCAAGCGACAAGAACACAAGGCGATATAATGTAATATTTGGTTTTAAGGAAAATGACGAACGATTCGGAGGAATTGGTATTTATTCACAAAATAATAACGAAGGTGTACAAAATATAAAAATAGACCATTTAGACCGTAATACATCTTATTCGTTTAAAATTATACCAATAAACGGCTGCGCATTTGGGGAATGGTCAAACTGGCTTACCACAAAAGGTTCTCAAAACAGTTCAGGAATTTTATGGAAAACATATAAATATTTGAGGAAAATTTTGAAAACTTAGATCTTACTTTTTCTTCTGTTTTAAGGTAAAATTCATCTCATGGATAGAAAGTCCCTTATTATTGGTGTAATTATTGTTATCGCTCTTGCTATTGGTGGAGTTTTTTTAGTGAAATCTAAAAAGATTAATAACCAAAACGTTTTATCTGCTCAAACTTCTACAACTACCGACCCAAACCAAATGCCAATTCTTGAAATTTTCTCAGGAAATGTTTTCATCAAACAAAATGGTGCAAGCGATTTTGTCAGTGCTACAGATCAGGAAAAAGTAAATGTTGGAGATGTTATAAAAACAGATGCAACAGGGAGAGCACAAGTACTTTATCCAACGCACAGCGTAACTCGTATTGATTTTAATAGTGAAATGACTATTGAAAATTACACTACAACTCCTAGCGTTACAAAAGTAAAGGTTGATCAAGGAAATATCTGGAGCAGAGTTGCTAAACTTTTTGGAAGTAGTGACTCAAACGATACAGAAAATGATACTTTAGTTGCATCAGTGCGCGGAACTTCTTATGGACTTGGAAGCGATACAAACGGAAATACAATTGTTGAAATTATTAAATCTCACGTTTATGTGGAGTGCAATGCTGATGCAAGCAAAAATATTGATCTACAAACAAATAATAAATTGATTACAAACTGTCTTAGTAAACTTTCTTCTGTAAAATTGACAAACAGCGATTTAAATAGTGACTGGGTAAAATTTAATGAAGATCAAGATAAAATTTTGGATCAACGATTTCCAGAAAGTTTTGATGATGAACCAAGCCCAACTCCAACACCTAAGCCAACTTTAAAACCAACAGCTAAGCCTACTGCTTCTCCAACTCCTATTACAACACAAGCGCCAACTAGCTCACCAACAAATACTCCGACTCCAACGCCAACACCGACTTACACTCCAAGAAAAACATCTACACCGATTCCTACTCCAACACCAACTTACTTTATTGATTACCCAATTTATTATCCTATCTATACTCCCTCGCCAACACCACCGGTGATAAAATAAGTTATGAAAAATTTTAGAGGATTAATAATTGGTTTAGTTATTTTTATTTTATTATCTTTCCTTTTCGTTTTTGGTTTTTTTGGTACCTGGCAAAATAAATTAAGCGATACTTTATTTACACAAAAATCTGCACCAAACAATATTGTAATTGTTGCAATTGATGATGCGTCAATTAATCAAATTGGGAGATTTCCATGGGACAGAAGCGTTTATGCAAATTTACTTAATAAATTAAATAAAGACGCAGTAAAACCTCAAGTAATTGGAATTGACATAACTTTTTCAGAAACTTCAAACCCAAAATCTGATGGCGATTTTGCAACTGCTTTGAAAAATTACAGTAATACAAAAATTGTTTTATCAAGCGAAACAAACGGCGTCAATATTTTATCTCCAATCAATGAATTAAAAAATGTAAGTGCGACAGGCTATGCAAATACAATTGCTGACTCCGACGGCGTTGTCAGAAAAATTCCAGAAAGCGAAATTGATGGGATAAAAAGTTTTGCAACAGAAATTTCAGGTAAAAGTGAAAATGGAAATATTAATTTTATAGGAAACAATAATAGTTTCACAACTTATTCTTTTAATGATATTTTGGATGGAAAAATTAGCGATAAAAACTTAAACAACAAGATAGTTTTGATTGGTTCTACTGCAGTTGATCTTCATGACGACCAAATTGTCCCAACATCTCCAGCTATGAACGGGGTCGAAATTCAGGCAAATATTATAAATACAATTCTAACAAATGGCGCTAAGAATAATGAATCAAAATTAATAACTTTATTTACATTACTAATTATTTGCCTTGTTGCATCAATTATTTTTATTAATTTATCTCCAGTTGTTGTTTTTATATCAGGAATTTTAATGATAGTAATATATGCAGTTTATGTAATATTTTCTTTTGATAACGGGACGATTCGTAATATTGTTTTTCCAATTTTTGCAATAATTATTTCATGTATTGCTGATACGATTTATAAATATTTAACAGAAAGCCGTCAGCGAAAATTTCTTAAACAAACTTTTGGATTTTATTTATCAAAATCAGTTTTGGAACATCTTATTCAAAATCCACATAAAATAAAACTTGGAGGAGAAAGCAAGGAACTTACAGTTTTATTTTCTGATATTGCTTCATTTACTAGTATTAGTGAAAAATTAACGCCAACTGATTTGGCAAAATTATTAAATAGCTATTTAACCAAAATGACAAATGTGATTTTTGAAAACAGGGGAGTCTTGGATAAATATATCGGGGATGCCATTATGGCGTTTTGGGGAGCTCCAGAAATTGAGAAAGACCATGCATATTTGGCCTGTGTTACGGCACTTGCAATGCAGGAAGAAATAAAGAAAAATTTTGATTTTAGTGCTCGAGTCGGAATCAATACCGGAGAAATGGTTGTGGGGAATATGGGAAGCGAGCAAAGATTTGATTATTCGCTTTTGGGAGATAATGTAAATTTAGGAAGTAGACTTGAAGGAATAAATAAATATTATGGAACTAAAATTTGTATTAGTGAGAATACTTACAAAAAAGTTGAGGGAAGAGTAGTAGCAAGAAAACTCGATGATGTTGCAGTAAAAGGAAAGTCAAAAGGAGTAAGTATTTACGAACTACGGGCACTTGGAGAACCAAAGGAAAAAGAGAAAATATTCTTAGAAGAATTTGAAGAAGCAAGAAAAATTTATGAAAAAGGTGACTTTAAAAAAGCGTTGACTGCATTTAAGGTTTTGGTTAAAAAATATTCAGAAGACGGGCCAATTTTAATGTATATAGAACGAATTAAAGAATTGATTGCAAATCCCCCAAGCGAATGGGATGGAGTATATCATGCAACCGCAAAGTGATTTAAGAATATTTTCAGATTCATTATTTAAAATTTTCTCGTGAATAGAAATATTATTTATATAATAATTATTTTATTAGTTTTATTTGGTGGGTATTTATTTTTTAAAAACCAAAATGATTCTTCATACAACGTAATTCATACTAATCAAAAACATACCCCTTTACCAAGTTTTCCGGCAGAAACAAATATCGTTTCAACTCCAGAACCAATTAATATTACGACAAATAGTGAAAATAAAATTCAAGATAATTCAAATTCAATCAGTTGTAATTATGTAACTCCGGCAGGTCCTGATATGCAGGGTACTGCAAAAATAAATTATAGCTGGGTTAATTCTAAAACCAGTTTATGCGATAGTGTAAACGGCGGAAGTAATAATTTACTTATTAATAATCAAAATTTAAACGGAAGCGATATTTATAATGCAAACTGGATTTCGTTAAATACTTCTTATCAGTTTAATTTATTTAATGATTTAAATTGTAACGGGCAAATTATTGAAAGCTGCAATATTAATCAACCGTCTCCAACAACTGCTCCCAATACCGGCGGACAAAAAAGTTTTGGAAGATGATTAATTTAAATTGTCTATATGGGAAAAAATGTCTTCTTCGTAACCTGGTAAACACCAATTTGAATCTTTTTCCTGTAAATATTTTTTGACTTTATTGATATTTATAAATTTTACTTCATCAACTTCGTCTTCCTCACTTTTAAGATCATCAATATTTCCGTCCCATTTAAAAGTGAAAATACCGCGATATTCTTTAAATTTGTCCGCTTTATAAATTTTTACAAGATCCAGATCTTTTGGCAAAACTGAAAGACCTGTTTCTTCTGACAATTCTCTTGCAGCTCCAATAAAATAATTTTCATCTTCATGGCCGACGTGGCCGCCAGCATAGGATTCCCACATTCCTGGGGAGATGTCTTTTTTCATAGAGCGTTTTTGGCAAAGGATTTGATTTTTATTATTTAAAATCCAGACATGAACAGTACGACGCCAAAGCCCGTCTTTAAAAACTTTTTTCCTTGGTTGTGGTTTTTGAGGAGTATCAAACTCATCAACAACATACAATAATTCTTGATTATTTATCATAAATTCTTAAATATAACTTGTAGTTAATTATTTCCGGTTCTAAATGTAGTATCCGGTTGGTTTCATGCCAGAAACCTTTAATTTATTTAACTAAAACAGTATAGCTCATGATACAATAGCTTGTCAATGGGCCTGTCGTTCAATGGTAAGCAAAGCTTGCGCATTGCCAACAGTCCTTTAGGGCCTGTCGTTCAATGGTAGGACACCTGGCTGGCAGTCAGGGAACTGGGGTTCGATTCCCCATGGGTCCACACTTGTAATATAAAATATTTTTTATATAATTCATTTATGTCTTGTGAAACAAAACTATTTACAAATGCACTTGAGTTTGAACAATTTAAGAGTTCGCGGAATTTAAACAATGAAAATTTTATTGCTGAAGTAAAAGAAGCAAGAGAAAGACATCAGAAATTACTAGCGCTTGGTTTTGAAAGCAGAAAAGCAAACAGAAACTTAACCAATGCAATGTCTTATAGAGAATCTTATGATTTACAATTTAGGAATCAAAGAAAAATTTGGTCAATTGATTTTGAACAACAAAAAGGATTAAGAAATCTCGCATAACTGTTGACAATTACTCATAAGAGTTGGATAATAAATTATCTTAGAGCAGCGATTTGGACTCACCAACCAATGAGTTTTAGGATAGCAAAAGAGCAGCAAGTGAAGTGGAACCACGATATCTTCTTTAGATTCGTCTTCATAAAATATATAATATTTGTATGAATAAGACGAAAAAAATAATTGAACCAAAACAAGAGCAATCTTTTGATCATAAAGTTTTAGGAAAAGAATTAGATTTATTTACTTTTTCTGAAGTTGTTGGCAAAGGATTGCCTCTTTGGACTCCAAAAGGAGCTTCAATAAGGCGTGAACTTGAGAGATTTATTGTTGATGAAGAAATAAAACGAGGGTACCAGCACGTTTATACTCCAGATATTGCAAACTTAGGGCTTTATAAAAAGAGCGGGCATTATCCGTATTATAAAGATTCAATGTATGCGCCAATTGTAATTGATGATGAAGAATATATGCTTCGCCCTATGACTTGCCCACATCATTTTGAGCTTTATTTAAGCAGACCAAGAAGCTATCGAGAGTTGCCAATGAGAATTGCAGAGATTTCAAAACTTTATAGATATGAGCAGTCAGGAGAATTAATGGGACTTCAGCGAGTGCGAAGTTTTTGTTTGTCTGATGCACATATAATTACTCAAAAAGAAAATGCGATGGATGAAATTGAAAAAGTATTGGATTTAATTGATTATGTAACTAATATACTTGGTCTGGTTAAATATAAAGACTATAAATATAGACTTTCTTTAGGGGATAGAAATGATTCACAAAAATATTTTAAAGACGATAAAGCATGGGATGATGCAGAAGAAATATTAAGAAAGGCATTAAAATCTCGCAAAATAGAATTTACAGAAGCAGAAAAAGAAGCCGCGTTTTATGGACCAAAAATTGATATTCAAATGGTTAATGCAAACGGAAAAGAAGATACAGCAATTACAGTGCAATATGATTTTGTAATGCCAAAGCGATTTGACTTAACTTTTATAAACGAAAAAGGCGAAAAGGAGGAAGCAGTGGTGGTGCACCGATCAAGTATTGGAGCAATTGAGAGAACAATTGCGTTCTTGATTGAGAAATACAAGGGTGCATTTCCTCTTTGGCTTAGCCCTGTACAAGTTAAAATCTTGCCACTTACAGAGCGAAATGTAGATTATGCTAAGAAAATTTATGAGGAACTGATGGAGAATAAAATTAGAGTGGAAATTGATGATAGAAATGAAACTCTTGGAGCGAAAATTCGCGATGCGCAGAAAGAAAAGGTAAATTATATGGTAATTGTTGGCGACCGAGACGAGAAAGTAAAAGTAATTTCCGTGCGTACACGCGGCGAAAAAGACCTTGGACAAATGAAATTAGACGAATTTTTGAGTAAAATAAGACAAGAAATTGAAACTAAGAGCCTAAACTGATATAATTCTCTATAGATTTGAAGAAAACTAATCTGTATTTTAAATCAAACGAGCAAATACACGCTGCCGAGCTTCGTGTACTTACAGTTGATAACAAACAGATTGGAGTAATAAGCCGGGACGAAGCTTTGAAAAAAGCAAGGGAAGAGAATTTAGATTTGATTCTTATTGCGGAAAGCGCAAATCCGCCAGTTGCTAAAATTGCCGATCTTGGTAAATTTATTTATCAAGAAGAGAAAAAGCTTAAAAAAAGCAAAGCAAAAGTAAGCGACTTGAAAGAAATCAGATTTTCGCCATTTATTGGAGAAGCTGATTATACGACAAGAGTCAAAAGAGTTAAAGAGTTTTTGGAGGATAGAGATAAGGTAAAACTAACCGTTGTTTTTTTGGGGCGCCAGATGAACAGCAAAAGTTTTGGATACGGACTATTAGATAAGATTGTAAAGGAACTTGGGGATACGATACATATTGATAGCGAGCCGAAATTTTTGGGAAGATATTTATCAATGATAATATCGCCGACAGGAAAAAAGAGTAAGGAATTTGTCGATAATATTAACAGAAAGGAATCGCATGCCGAAACAGAAAACAAGGAAATCAGTAACAAAGAGATTTAAAATTACAAAAAACGGGAAAGTAATGTTCCGTCATAACTTTTCCAGACATTTGCGTATCAAAAAATCTCGTGCAAAGAAACGAGCAGCAAAAAGACCAGCTGTAATGACAAGTTATTATGCAAAGAAAATAAGAAAGTCGCTTGGAGTAACTTTAACAAAATAATATGGCACGTATTAAATCAAAAGCACAAGTAAAACACAGGAAACTTCGAAAATTAACGAAAGGTTATGGAACTGTAAGACATAAAAGAATTGCAGCAATGAATGCAGCAGTTTTGCATGCAGGACAATATGCATTTGCAGGACGCAAACTTCGAAAAAGAGATTTAAGAGCTCTTTGGATAATAAGGCTCAATGCAGCAGTCAGAGAACATGGACTTTCATATTCTAAATTTATAGCAGGACTTCATAAAAACAAAGTTGAAGTTGATCGAAAAATATTATCTGATATTGCAATTAAAGATCCAGAAAGCTTTAAACAAATAGTTGCCGCAGTAAAGTAAACAGAAGTTTGACTTTCGCGACAACGATAACCCGCAAACAAGCGGGTTTTTTAATGGAAAAATGATAAATTAAAAAATTATAAAACTAAATATTTATATACAACTAAAAAAGTTTTTGATGAACTTGAAAATCACAAAATAGATTATGGACAATTGCAATTATGAATAATAACGGAGGAATTGTTGATGAAAGCATTGATTCAGTTTCTAAACATAATTTTAAAATAATTGATAAATATTCTATAAATATTGAGCAGTGTTTACTTGGAAAAGTTGATGTTAAATTAGAAGATATAAAATTTATTATGTCTCATCCACAAGGATTTGAACAATGCAAAAATAGTTTAAATAAAAAGTTTTTAAGTATTAAAAAGATTGTTGGGAAAAATAAAGAAATTGATCCGGCATATTTAGCGAAAGAACTATCAGAGAATAAATTAAATAAATATATTGCAATAATTGGGAACAGAAGACTGGCTGAAATTTATAATTTGCAAATTTTGCAAAGAAATTTACAAGATATTACAAACAATTGGACAACTTTTTTATTAGTGTCAAAAGTTTGATAGAATAAACTCATGAAAGACGAAATTATTAATTTAAAAAATCAGGCATTAGGGAGAATTACAGATGCTTCAAATTTGGAAGACTTGGAAGAAATAAGAATAGATTTTTTAGGAAGAAATGGACAATTAAATAAATTTTTTAAAGAGATTGCAAATCTTGATGAAAACCAAAAGAAAGAAGTTGGATTTGTAATTAACGAATCGAAAAGAACTGTTGAAGAATTTATAAACGAGAAAAAAGCGCATTTTAAAGAATCTACAAAAAAAATATTTGATGAAACAATTCCAGGAGAGTTGCCGCCAATAGGCCACATTCATCTAGTAACTCAGGCGATTAATGAAATAAGTAATGTATTTGAAAAGATAGGTTTCATTCGACAAAGATACCCAGAAGTAGAATGGGACTGGTATGGATTTGGTGCATTAAATTTTCCCGAGAATCATCCTGCGCGCGACGATTGGGAAACTTTTTTTATGGATACAAATCCTGATGTAAAATTTGGACCGATGATTTTAACGCCACATACTTCAAGCGGGCAAATACGAGAAATGGAAAGAACTAAACCGCCGATAAGAATGATTAATATTGCAAAATGCTACAGAAGACAACTGGATAATAGACATTTAACAATGTTTCATCAGTTTGAAGGATTAGTCGTTGATGAAAATATAACTTTAGTAAATTTAAAAGGAACACTTGATTACTTTGCAACCGCGTTTTTCGGAGAAAAACGACGAACTCGTTTAAGACCTTATCATTTTCAGTTTACAGAGCCAAGTTTTGAAGTAGATATTACTTGTGGAATTTGTAACGGCAAAGGTTGTAAATTTTGTAAAGAAGGATGGCTTGAACTTGGAGGAGCTGGAATGGTTCATCCAAACGTTTTAAGAGCTGGAGGAATTGATAGCAAAAAATATTCTGGGTTTGCATTTGGGTGGGGAGTGGAGAGAACTTTTATGATGAAAGAAAATATGAATTTTGACGATATAAGAACTTTATATAGCAGTGATGTGAGAGTTTTACAACAATTTTAATTTATGGATATTAAAATATCACACAACTGGTTAAAAGAATATTTACAGACTAATGCAAGTGTAAAAGAAATTGGAGATAAACTTGCTTTATCAGGGCCTTCTGTAGAAAAAATAGAGAAAGTAAAAAACGACTATATTTATGATACTGAAGTAACTGCAAACAGAGTTGATTGTATGTCTATTCTTGGAATTGCAAGAGAAGCATCAGCAATTTTGCCTAATGCAAAATTAAAAAGAGAAAAAAATAAGCAAAGCTTGCACGGCTACGCCGGTAAAAATACGAAAGATTTATTAAAAATTAAAATAGACCCTAAATTTGTAAATAGAGTAATGGCTGTAGTGATGGAGGTAAAAATAGGGAAGTCACCACAAATTATTAAAGACAGATTAGAAAGTGCTGATATGCGATCTTTAAACAATTTAGTTGATGTAACAAATTATGTAATGCAAGAAATAGGACATCCAACTCATGTTTTTGATTTTGATTTAATTCCAGATGGAATTCTGAATTTCAGATTATCTCAAAAAGGAGAAACAATAATAACTCTTGACGATAGAACTTATGAGCTTTTAGGAGATGATATTGTCATCGAAGATATAAATAGAAATATTATTGATTTACCAGGAATAATGGGAACAAAAAATTCTGTTGTAAATAATAATACAAAAAGAATTATATTTTTTATTGATAATATTGATAAGCAAAAATTACGAAAAACATCCACAAGACTTGGAATTCGAACAAATGCTGCGATATTAAACGAAAAAGGAGTCGATCCTGAGCTTGCAGCAATTGCATTTGAAAAAGGAATCGAGCTTTATAAAAAGATAGCTGATGCAAAAACAATTAGTAGGATTTATGACATATACCCAAGAATTTATAAACAGAAACTTGTGAAGCTTAACCACAGCTTCATAGAAAAGAAAATTGGTATTAAAATTCCAAACAAAAAGGTTGTAGAAATTTTAGAAAAGCTTGGATTTGAAGTTAAAGTTAAGGGAAACGAAGTAAGCAAAGCTTGTGACGATTACGTCATAAAAGTCCCTTCATGGCGAGCAAATGATGTAACAATTCCTGAGGATATTGTTGAAGAAGTTGCCAGAATTTATGGATATTATAATTTGCCAAGCGAAATAATGAGCGGAAAACTCCCTGCACCAATAACTAATACAGATTTTGATTTTGTGAATAAAATTAAGGAGATTTTAAAATCTCACGGAGGATTTGAAATTTATACAAATTCTTTGGTTTCAAAAGAGATGGCAGGAGAAACTGCACTTAAATTAAAAAATCCGCTTGGAGGAGATGCAGAATATTTAAGAACCAGTTTAAAACCTTCTTTAATAAACGCTGTCAAAGAAAACAAAAAATTTTATCACGAAACGACAAATTCGGCTTATTTATTTGAAGTTGCAAACGTTTACTTAAGAAAAGACCCTTCGGCTGCGCTCAGGGTGACAGCTTTGCCAAAAGAGAACATGACTCTCGCTGCCATTTTTGCAAATTATGAATATCGAAAAGCAAAAGGAATAGTTGAAGCATTATATAAAGAACTTCATATTAACGAAAAATTTAATCTAGAAATTTTAAATGATACAGAGTTTTATTTTGAAATAGATATTGAAACTTTGAAGAAAAACTATAAAGATTTTGCAAAGTTTGTACCGATTTCAAAATATCCAAGCCAAATTGAAGACGTTACTTTTGAATTTTTAAGTAATGTGAAGGTTGGAGAAATAATTGGCGAAATTAAAAAAGTGGAGAATGTTGAAAATGTAGAATTGAAAGAAATTTACAAAAATAATTTTACATTTCGAATTTGGTATCATGATAACGAAAAAACTTTGAGCGACGCGGATGTAAATAAAATAAGAGAGAAAATTATTTGGGAAGTGAATAGTAAATTTGGTGGGAGTGTTAAGAATTAATTTTTAAAATCTGTTTGTATAAGAGGCGATATTTCGTCTCGTATGTTAGGTAACGATAAACTTACAGACGCAGACATATCTTCACTTAAGCTATCTAAATAAGTACTAAGTTCATCTCTCCTTTCCTCGGAAGTAATATCTCCGACTGCGTTTAAAAGCCAAAATGTCTTCGCTATATCAACTACCTCTATTTTTTTGTCGTTGGTAGATAATAATTCTGATAAGGTTTGGGCCAATTTTAATCTTGCTATTTCTAACTTAGTATAAGGTTTTTCTTTTGATAATTTTAATCCAGCAGATAGACCACTGGAGTTTTGCATATTCTGAAAATAACGTCTAATTTTCTCTGGAAGCCTATCACTTTTCTGGGTAAGAAGTTCGTCAAAATCTGAATTGCCGATTTGTGTATCTGGCGTCATTAACTGATGTATTATATCACTTTGTCAAGATTAAGGAGTAGGAACTGGAGTAGGAGAAGGGGAAGGAGTTGGCTGGGACCAGGATTGTCCAACGCCAACTGAGATAGTTCGATCAGATTGATTTCCATTTTGGTCTTTGGCAACTGCACGAAGAGTGTGAATGCCATTTGAAATTCCATTTGCTTGATATTGATATGGCAAATTATTAACAGTGCCAACTTGCGTCCCGTCTATGTAAAAGTCAACTTCAGTAATTGTACTTGACGACTGCGCATTAACTGAAATTGTAAAATTATTTCCCAGCATTCCATCCTGATCATGAGGAGAACTAAAATCAACATTAACAGGGTTCCCAGAACCACAATATGTTGTTGGTGGATGATAGCGATTATCATTTTGAGTATTAAGCCAATTTAAGATTCCCTCCTGCCATTTATTTTCTCCTCCTGGAGCTGCTGTTGGATCTTCTTCTTTAAAGACAAAGTATTCCTGATTATTGTAATCGTTTGCTGCAATATTTGACGGAGTTGCTAATTTTCCGTCTTCTTTACAAACTTTAAGATTAACATGAACTGGGTCTGGACCTTGAGGCTGTGTACCTTTTATAAAATATTCACTACGGCTTTGGAATCCATCATGGGCCTGATAGCCAGAAACTGTATCTACATCTTCTTTAACAATGTTTGGCGGAGGATTAAATGTGACTTTTGGCTTTCCAGCTAGAGCTTGCTGAATAATTTGATTCCAAATCGGCGCTGCACCTGTAATACCTGATGCGACAGAAAGCATAGGCGAATTATCATTATTTCCCACCCAAACTCCAGCAAGAGCTTCGCTGTTTCCGCCAACTGTCCAATTATCTCTTTTATCGTTTGTGGTTCCTGTTTTTACAGCAACATCAAGGCCTGGAACCAAGAGAGAAGAGTTAGCGCCAAATTCAGGAGTTCTTGCAACATTGTCAGATAAAATATCGTCAATCAAAAAAGCCTGCTCGGCAGTTATAACAGAATTTCCTTTTTGAGGATTGTTTTGTTCCAAAATATTTCCCTTAGCGTCAGTAATTTTCAGGATGGAAATAGGATTCACTCTGTAACCGCCATTCATAAAAATAGAATAACCGTCTGCAAGATCAAGAAGTGTAACTTCTCCTCCTCCAAGAGTAACTGAGAGGCCAAGACGGTTTAAATTATCCTGAGTCGGCGCAAGTTCTGGAATACCCGCATCATAAGCAGTCTGCAACATATCTTTTATGCCAACCATTGCAAGAACTTTGACAGCTGGAACATTTCTGGAATTTGCAAGAGCATAACGAAGCTGAATTGGGCCAACAAATTTTCCGTCATAATTTACTGGCACATAATCGGGGTTATTGGCGCCGCCTGGGAATGAAGTTTGTACATCCATGACCATGGTTGCCGGAGTGTAGCCTTTTTTAAACGCTGTGACATAAGTAAAAGGCTTAATTGAAGAACCAGGCTGACGCAGAGCTACGGCAACATTATATTGACCATCATAATCTTTGGCATTGAAATCTTTACTTCCAACCATTGCAAGAATTTCGCCTGTTTGAGGATTTAAAACTACAGCGGCGCCGTTTGTAATATGGTCACTTTCAACTTTTGCAATTTCATCTGTTACTATTTGCTGGACTTTATCCTGCAGATCCAAATCAAGAGTTGTTGTTACAGTTAAGCCTCCTCCTTGAAGAGCACCAGCGCCATATTTATCTTCAATTTCTTTTTCGACATATTGGACAAAATGAGGAGCTTTGAAACTGGCTCCCGGGTTTTGAAAAGGAAGAGAGGCAATTTGATTGTCTGCTTCTTTTTCCTGATCGCTTGTTATATAGCCATTCGCCTGCATTTGCCGAAGAACATCTTGAGTGCGGGCAGTATATGCTGCAACGCTTCCGGTGTATGGAGAATAATAAGTTGGGCTTTGAGGAAGCCCGGCCAGGAAAGCACATTCAACAAGATTTAAATTTTTTGCAGGAATTCCAAAATACATTTCGCTTGCTGCTTCAATTCCCAAAGCAGTTCCTCCATAAGGAATTTGATTAAGATACATTTGCAGAATTTGATCTTTGGAGAAATTAGCATTAACTTCAATTGTTAAAATAACTTCTTTAAACTTACGAACTACAGTTCTATCCTGTGTTAATAAACTATTTTTAACTAATTGTTGTGTAAGAGTTGACCCTCCAGCTAATTGGCCGCGGAAAACGGTATTAAAAAGACCGCGGGCAATTCCGATTAAATCAAATCCGTTATTTTTGTAAAAATTTTTATCTTCGATCGAGATTACACCTTCGCGAAGATACTGCGGCATATCGCTAAAATCGATTGGGATATTGTTTTCGTTTTGATAAACATCATATAAAACTTTTCCATTTCTGTCTGTAATTTTGGTTGAGAAACCAGATTCTTTAACAACTTTTGTAGGAGAAGGAAGCTCGCGAGCAATTAAAGGAAAACTAATTAAAACTCCCAAAATTCCAACTATTACAACTATAAAACTTATTTTTGCAATTTTTGCAATTAACTTTGCGCGTTCTGTTGGATCTTCTGGAAGATGTGGTAAAAAGGGAAATCTTTTTCTGACGATTTGTCTTCTTCGGGTTTGAGAATAATCATTCCACATGAATTTCATTATATCAGATGTATATTTTTGAGAACAATCAATCTTATAGTACAATATGTGGTGACTGAAAGAACTTTTGGCGAAACATTTGGTCGTATTGCTGTCGGATTTTTGTTAGCATCTACACTGTCAATATGACAAAGCTACTTTAGCACTATCTCCCGACGGGACAAAACCTGCTATCATCAGCGAGGTAAACGGACACAGTATTTTATATTTTGATGGTAAACCATTTTGGTCACCTGATAGCAACAAAATCGTTATTAAAGAACAAATTCAATTACCTGGAAATTCAATGCTCATTGTGTTTGGTATAGACGATAGAAGTGAACAAAACACTCTTTCTCATCATGAAGATTTAAAAATCAGTATATGGAAATTAAATGGTGAACTAATTCTCCAAACTCCAGATACAAATATCTCTATTGATTTAAAATAAACATTTTATTTGATAAAATAGATTCATGAATATTGACGAAGTATTAACAAGGGGAGTAACAAATATAATTCCAAACAAACAAAAGTTGGAGGAGTTACTAAAATCTGATAAGAAATTAAATATTTATTTTGGTGCAGATCCAACCGCAACACATTTACATATCGGTAATGCTGTAGGACTGCGAAAACTTCAGCAATTTGTAGAACTAGGGCATAACGTTAAATTTTTAATTGGAGACTTTACAGCGTTAATTGGCGATACATCAGACAAAGATACAGAACGGCCTGTTTTGACTTATGAACAAATACAGCAGAATTTTAAAGATTATAAAAGGCAGGCTGAAAAGATATTGGATTTTTCAAAAGTAAACGTAGTTTTTAATAGCGAATGGCTTAAAAAACTTTCCTTTGAAGATATTATTAAACTTTGCCAGCATTTTTCTTTTGGAGAATTTGCAAGCCGGGAACTTGTTGCCAAACGCCTTAAAGAAGGGAAAAAAGTTGGACTTCATGAAGCACTTTATCCAGTTATGCAAGGCTATGACAGCTGGCATCTTAATACTGATATCCAACTTGGCGGAGCAGACCAAACTTTTAATATGCAGGCGGGAAGAATTTTACAAAGAGATTTGCGAGAAAAAGAAAGTTTTATTCTTGTGACAGGATATTTGGAAGGAACTGATGGGCGCAAAATGAGCAAATCCTGGGGAAATGCGATATGGATTGATGATAATCCATATGAAATGTACGGAAAGGTTATGAGTGTTCGCGATGATTTAATTGTTACATATTTAACACTTGCTACAAATTTAGCCGATGAGAAAATTGAAGAAAAGAAAAAAAGACTTGCAGATAATGAAAATCCATCTGTAATTAAAAAAGAATTAGCTTTTCAAATTGTAAAAGAATTGCATAGTGAAAAAGATGCAAAGGAAGCACAAGAAAAATTTGAAAAGACTTTTCAAAAAAAAGAGCCAGACTACGGAACACCTTTACCAAACCAAGGAACAGTTATACAAACAATTGCGCCTTTTACCTCACTTTCAAGTATGTCAGAGGCAAAACGAATGATTAACGCAGGAGCAATTGAAATAAACGGTGAAGTTGTTAATAACGGAAATTACGAAACAAAAATTGGAGATAAAATTAAAATTGGTAAAAAAGTTTTTGGAACTGTTGTAGATAAAATTTAATATGGATGATTACAAAGAATACAAATTAAAAAAGAAAAAACGAAAGAAAATTGTTGTAATTTTAGTTTTAATTGCTGGAATTGGACTTTTATTGACTTCATTCCTTCCATACTTGCCTTATTTGTTTTTAAGATGAGGCTGTTATAGAATAGCTCAAAATGCTTGAGTCTCTAAAGGTAACCGAAATTTTGAGAAAAGAATTTTCATATAATTCAGAAGTTCCTACTGGCGCTATGAGATTATTAGTTGATGGTCAATATTTGGAAGCATTGGGCGAACTTTTACAACAACCAGAATATCAGGGATTAAGAATGGAAATACTAGCGGAACCAGGTCAACAATTTCTTCATGGAAATTTTATTTCTGTCGTTATCGATAAAGAAAAAAATAAAGGTTATAAATATATACAGATTCGCACAACCAAAGAAACTGGAGAGAAACACAATGACACTGATGCCTTGTATATAATATTCAGCAAAATAGATGCAAAACTGAAAAGAAAGTAATTAGGCAAAGCTTGTTATAATGACTTCATGGATTTAAGAACTGTAAAAGTTGATGAACTTCCTCTTGTTGGTCCTCAATATGCCAAAAAACTCGAGAAGCTTGGAATTTACAATTTATGGGATTTGATGCATCATGTCCCTTTTAGATTTCTTGATTTTTCAAAAAGTAGTGCTATTTATAATTTACAAATTGGAGAAACTGCAACTATTAAAGGTACTGTTACTAGCTTTGTAAATCAATACACAAAAAAAGGGAAGCCGATGCAGATAGTTACAATTGCTGATGATACAGGAAAAGTAAATGCAATTTGGTTTAATCAAATTTATCTAGCGAGAACTTTTAAAAAGGGAACAAAAGTAGCGATTGCCGGAGAATTAAATTTTATGGGACGAAACAAAGCAATTGTTGCTCCAGAATATGAAATTTTAAATGAAGAGGGAAATCAAATTCATACCGGAGGATTAATACCAATTTATAGTGAAACGGCGGGGATTTCTTCAAAATGGCTAAGGAGACGTATTCATGATGTATGGGAAAAATATGAAAATGATTTGCAAGAATTTTTACCTCAAAATGTTTTAGAAAAATATAATTTAATAGATTTTAAAATAGCAGTTGCAAACGTTCATTTCCCAAAAAGTTTAGAAGAGTTTGAAAAAGGGAAAAATAGACTTGCATTTAATGAATTACTTTCGCTTCATAGTGTAAATATGGCACGCAAAAAAGAATGGGAAGAAAACAAAATTAAAAAGGTATTAAAAATAAATAAAAATGAAATAAATAAGTTTATTAAAAATTTACCTTTTAAATTAACCACTTCACAACAAACAGTAATCGATGAAATTTTAGATGATTTACAAAAAAATATTCCAATGAACCGTTTACTTGAAGGAGATGTTGGTAGCGGAAAAACAGTTGTTGCTGCAATTGGAATTTATGCAACTTATCTTAATAAAAGAAAAAGTGTTTTGATGGCGCCAACACAAATACTTGCTAATCAACATTTTAATACTTTAAAAAGTTTATTTAAAAATACTGAAATCAAAGTCGGGCTTTGGACAGGAAGCGAAAAGACTGCGGAAGAATTTGACGTACTCATCGGGACACATGCACTTCTTAATGCTAAAAATAAAATGAGATCTGTAAGTTTTATTGTTATTGATGAACAGCATAAATTTGGAGTAAAACAGAGAGAAAAATTAAATAACAAAAGTACTTCTACAAAAGTAGCTCATATATTAACAATGACCGCAACTCCAATCCCAAGGACTGTTGCCTTAACTTTTTTTGGAGATTTATCTTTGTCAGTCTTAAATGAGTTGCCAAAAGGAAGACAAAAAATTGTAACCTGGGTTGTACCAAAAAACAAGCGAGGTAGCGGATTTAAATGGATTAAAACACAAATTAAAAATGAAAATATACAAGCATTTGTGGTTTGCCCGCTTATTGACGAAAGCGAAAATTTAATAGAAGTGAGCAAAGCTCGTCCCTTCGGGATAAAAGCTGCAAATAAAGAATATGAATACTTACAAAAAATGTTTCCAGATTTAAGGATTGGCTTACTTCACGGACGAATGAAGAATCGCGAAAAAGATGAAGCAATTAATGATTTTAAAGCTGGGAAAATAAATATTTTGGTAGCAACTCCCGTTGTAGAAGTTGGTATAGATATCCCTAATGCAACAATTATGGTAATTGAGGCAGCTGACAGATTTGGACTGGCAAGCCTTCATCAACTTCGCGGACGTGTTGGGAGAGGACAACTAAAATCATATTGCTTATTAATGAGCGAGAATGAAAGCGAAAAATCTGGAATTAGACTAAATGCAATGACAAAAACTTCCTCAGGATTTGAACTTGCAGAGCTTGATTTGGCGCTTCGAGGCCCTGGAGAAATTTACGGAAACAAACAAAGCGGAATACCAGAACTTAAAATTGCAGATTGGAATAATTTACAAATGATCAAAGATGCAAGAGAAGTTGCAGAATTGACGCAATCTAGGCTATAATTGCCTTATATGACACCGTTACCAAAGAAAAAGCACACAAGAAGCAGAAGCAACCAACGAAGACACAATGCTTATAAAGTTACATTACCATCTTTGGTGAAATGTAAAAATTGCGGGAAATTAAAATACCCACATAAAGTTTGTCCACATTGTGGAAGTAAAGCTTAATAGATGAAAACTGCGTCTGATCCGAGGCATAAACTACGTAGAAAAGTTATAAAAGAACTTTTTGCAAATGAATTTCATAGTCAGGATTCTTCGGAAACAACTAAAAGAATTTTACAAAATATTGATGCAATTGATTTAAAAATTACTGTTGCTGCTCCTGAATGGCCAATTTCTAAAATAAATAGAGTAGATCTAGCTGTTTTGCAGCTTGCAGTTTGGGAAATTATGGACGGCAAAGCTCCTGAGAAAGTAATTGTTGATGAGGCGATAGAACTTGCAAAAGAGTACGGATCCGAAAGTTCACCCGGGTTTGTAAACGGAGTACTGGGAACAATCTTGAAAAATGGTAAATAATTCTGAGGAAATTAAAATCTTATTTAAAAATAAAAGCTTATTTGAGCAGGCCTTGACCCATAAATCTGTCCTTAACGAAAACCCTGAAGTCCACGAATCAAACGAAAGACTGGAATTTTTAGGTGATGCGATTTTGGAATATGTTGTCACTGATTATTTATATAAAAAACTTCCAGATAAAAGTGAAGGGTATCTGACAGCACTTCGAGCAAATATTGTAAATACTGTGAATTTGGCTAGATTTGCACGAAAAATAAACATAGGAGAAAAAATTTATTTTTCAAAAGGAGAAGAGGAAAGTGCAAAAGACAAAGATAGCATCTTGGCAGATACAATTGAAGCAATTATTGGCGCAATTTATATTGATCAGGGATTAAAAATTGCCAATAAGTTTATTTTGGACAATATTTTGTTTGATCTGGATCAGAAACTTGAAGAACCATTAAAAGACGCGAAAAGCACGTTGCAAGAAATACTTCAGGCACAAAAGAAAGCAATTCCAAAATATAAAACAATAAAAATAACAGGCCCAGATCACGAAAAAGAATTCACAGTAGGAGTCATTGTCGACGGCAAAGAGATGGGAAGAGGAACTGGCAAAAATAAAAATAAAGCAGAGCAAAAAGCAGCTCAAGTTGCTTTGGAGGCATTAAAAGTTTAAAATACAGCTTATGGTACAAATACGCCTTGCAAGAATTAAAACAAAAGGAGAACCTTTTTACAGAGTTGTTGTTGTTGATAGTAAAAAATCAACTCAAGCAGCTCCTCAAGAAGTCCTTGGATTTTGGAACAAAAGAGAAGGAAAAAAAGAAATAGACAAAAAAGCAATTGAAGCTTGGGTGAAAAAAGGAGCACAAGTAACTCCAGCAGTCGAAAAATTAATAGCATAAGCATAACTTATTATGATTGATTTACTTAAATTTTTAATCTCAAAAATTACCGGAAGTGAAGATTTTACCGTAACCGAAACTACAGACGAAAGGGGAGAAGTTTTTGAAGTAAAAGCAGATCCAGCGATAATTGGACTTATTATTGGTAAAGAGGGAAAGACGATTAAAAATATAAGAAGAATTGCCTCAATAAAAGGAGTTTTTGATAAGAAAAGCGTCAATATTAAAGTTATTGAAAAGGATTAATTTTTCCTGTAGGCGAAGCTGAGGAGCTTGAAGTAATAGGACTTACAATATTAGGAGTTATCGCAGCTAAGGTCTTTTGCTCGTCAGATGTGAGCATCTCGATTGGTTTATCAATTTGAGGTAATGTGGCAGGAAGAGGAGCCCAAAAAGAGAAAACGGTGGCAGTTAAGCTATAAACACTTTGAGAATTATCAATTTTTATCTCTCCAAAATGGATTAGCGGCGTTGAATTTTTAATATTATTTATAAATGAAACAATTGAAGAATAATCTCCACTCACCTCAAAATCAATTTGTGATGAATTTACTCCTTGTTTTGCTGAATCAGGAAGATTGGTTGCCTGGATATTAACAATCAATAAATTGAGATTATTTGCTTGCGATTGAATTAATGAGATAGCTGGAAAAATAGAATTTGAAGAAGGCAGGGCGAGCAAGGCAATTTGAGATTCATGGGTAGTAGTTTCATTTACAGAGCTAAGAGAATTGAGTTTTTGTTGCAGGGTTTTAAGTGAGTTATTTTCTGAATTTAAATTATTATTTAAACGATTCATGTTATCGAAAATGATTTTTCCAGAAATTAAAAATAATACAACTAAAATGATTAAGACAAGGATTGGTCCTGCTAAAAGTTTAAGATCTTTATCTAGGTTTTTCATGATTTATAAAAAGGTAAATCTAATTGTGTAACCACTTTCCGGAAAAAAATTAAAGTCACTTATTGTTAAGCCCTTTAAAGAAATGTTTGTAGAAAGAGAACTTAAAAAAGTTGCCATACCTATAGAGTCTGCACTTATCACGGAAAAGGTGTTTCCGACTGCGCCTGCTGTAATATTTTTAACTGAAACGTTTGTCGGCAGACTTGCTAAGACTATGCTTGCTGATGAAAAATTATCGTAAATTTGAGAGTCAGAATTAACTATTTGGATTTTATCTGCACGATCTTTCAATACAAAAAGAGTATTTTCTGTGTTTTGTAAAGCTTTTATTTTTTGTGTAACAACAGTTTCCTCGTTTACAGTACTTTGCACTCTAGTTGTAAAAAAAAGAAGAACTATGGTTCCCAGTAAACTAGCGAAAAGGAAAATACTAAAAAAAATAATGATTATTTTTTTAAGATTCGTTGATGCTTTTGCGCTTCCACGGCTTGGCGAAAGGTCAAGTGGCAAGAGATTTATTTCCGACATATCATCCTTCCTTTAAAGCGAGCCCTACAGCTACAGAATAAAGAGGTGCATATGGATTTAGACTTTGTTTCGTATTTTCATCGACAACCAGTTTGCTAAACGGATTTGCAATAACAACTTCGCTGCCAATTAATTTTGTGAGAGTTGTATTAATTTCTGGCAATCCAGCTGTCCCTCCTGAAATTTCTATTAAACTTGGCTGCTCTTCTCCTTCATCTGTTTGGTAAAAATGTACTGCCTTAGAAATGTTTTCAGTAATGATTCTAAAAACAGGAGAGATAGCGTTTGCAACTTTTCCTTCAAGCTGAGAAGGACTCAGTCCATAAGTTTTTTTATATTCATCAGCCTGTGAGGTATTGACCCCAAAATTCTGAGCAACGGCTCTTGTAAAAGCATCTCCTGCTGTAGGAATTGTTCGGGTAAAAACAAGTTTTTCATTTTTAATGATACCAAGGTTAGTGGATTTTGCACCGAGATCTAGAATAACAATTGTCTGACCAGGAACACTAAGTGCTCTGGTAAGCGCAAGTAATTCTGTTTCTACTCCCACCACAGTAAGTCCCGCCATTCCTAGAAGTTTGATGTATTTTTCAACTAATGCACGAGGTGCAGCGACTACCAACACGGAAACGAAGGGCGGTTGGGCATTTTCTTTGCGTTCTAAAACAACATGCTGGAAAATTGCTTCTTTGATCGGTATGGGAATAATCTCTTCTGCTTGCCATTTTACAGCAGAGGCAATTTCTTGATCTGTAAGAATGGGAAATTTAATGCTTCGAGTAAAAACAAGAGATTCAGGAAGAGAAATATTTACTTGTTTGGATGAAATTTTACTTGCTGCAAATAATCTTTTAATTGTATCTGCAACGGTAACATATTCAGAGTTACTCTGAATTCTATCGATGCTTAAATCTTTGACACCAATAATACCAGCAGACTTAAGAACCGGCCTGCCTCCTTCCGACTTTATTTCAACCGCTTTTATTGTTACTGAACCAATGTCTAATCCTACGCTCATAATTTTATTTTGTTAATGAATTTGGCGAAAAAATTGCCGCGTCAAAAATTGACGGAATTCCGCCATATGCTTTTTCGACTTGAACTTTTCTTGTTGAACTGTCAACTGTACCTGTTGAATCTACCGTAAAGCCTTGTGCGGGCAGTGCGGTGTCTGTTTGAATAGCGATAGGCTGAGCATTATTATTATAAAGCATTTTTACTGTAATAAATTGGGGGCCATTACTTGCACTGTAAGTAGAATTAAAAGTTGCGTTTAAATCAAAACCTTCTAAATATTTAAAGGATGTTGTCCCAATTGTACAAGGGCAAGGATAGGTCGTTCCTGAGCCGTTATAAAAATTAGTTAATCGTCTTGTAGTATTTGGATCATAAATATTTTTAGCCACTCTAGCTGTGGAATAATCTCCTGGAGTTGCCAGATAATAAACTGTAACTTCTAAAGCGGGGGCTGTAGATGAGTTTGCATCAGTTGTTGCATCGTTAGGATTACCCCAAAGAATATTAAAATAACGACCCGTGTAACAAGGATTATTTGCATCGCATACTGTTATGCCGCTATCTGAGTGGGAAACAAGCCAAAAAATAGCTGAATCCTGAGGATAAATATTTGTAGGATAGATAAAAGCGGTGGCCCCAGCAGCAAGAGAAGTCACGTTTGAAGTAAAAGATGCACCGCCATTTAAATTACCTGTGCTTGCGGAATTTGTTACCAAGGATTCTTGGACACCTGATTCGGCAGCAGAAAGGGCGCGGATTGATTGTGATTCATCCGTACCAATTTTAATATCCGAAGTTGAAGCGGCAATAATAGATAAAACTACAGTAAGAACAACTGACATGCTAAGAAGAACAATTAAAATAGCTTGGCCGGCTTCTCTCTTCATATCTAAATCTAGTCTATCAATAAAATTTAACCTACGTCAATAACTTCTAAGAGTTATTTGGGTAGTTTCTGTAATTGGGGCGTTTTGGCCTTTTATATCGCTTGCTGTGATATTAATTAAGACTGAAGGCGGGGAGTTTGTGGTACCGTTCGTGCAGGTGAAAGAACAAGAACTTATAGAAATAGAGCCAGAAGTTAAACTTGCAGATGATGATGCAATATTGGAAACCTGGCCGTTTGAATTAATATCATTGCAGCTAAAAGTAACAGGGTTTAAATTCTGGTCTATAAAACTTATTTGTGTTGCTGGTGCACCATTACATGTACTTGTTATTGATTGCGCGCCACGTATTTGTCTCTCCATTGAACCTATAGCATAATCTAAATTCTGGCGCACAGAAGAAATTGCCGCTGATTTTGATGTGCCCTTTAAGGTGGAAATTACCGTTTCTGATACAACAATAGCAAGAACAGAGAAAACAATAATCACAACCATCATTTCGATTAATGTATAACCTTTATTTTTTTTCATTTAGTTTCCTGGATTATTATATAAGTATTGGACCTGTGCTGACGAGAGAGCATAATTAAAAATGTGTATATCGTCAAGCGTGCCTTTAAAATAACGTGTCGGAAAACTTGACCAACCAGCAATTTGTAATGCCACCCCGCTCGTTGAAGAAATAGAAGCATTACTTCCTGTACAAGTTCCTGCTGACTGTGGAGATCCATTGATATAAACGCTTCTTGTGGCACCGCTTTTGACAATAACTAATTGCTGCCAGGCACCTGCTGTCAGACTAAAAGGATTACTTGACCAGCATTGAAAGCCAGAAGAATTTTTCCAGCCAAAACTATAGTTAAGACCTGAGCCAGTTTGTTCGATACCAAAGCCGTTTCCAGAAGACTCTTTGCGTAAAATATCACTATTTACTGTCTGGGAAGAAGATGGATTAATCCACAAGGAAATGCTTAAATCTCCTGTTAAATTAAGTATTCCAGAATCGGAAACAGAGACATATTGATTTGTTCCATTAAAATTAATCGCGCCGTTTGAAATACCAGTTGTCCAGGTTGGAGTATTTATTAATGATCCTGTATTTCCGTTTCCGCTGCTATCGCTTACGGTTGTTCCCGAGCCTTCGTTAAATTTCCAATATGCGATTGGAGCAGGAATGGGGGTTGCGGTTGGTGAAGGGCTCGGTAAAGAAGTCGGAGAGGAGGTAGGAACGGCAGCAAAAGTAGTTTGATTATTAGAAAAAACAACAGTTACAGGCACAGTGTGTTTTCCTTGAGCATCTGACCAAGTGGTAGAAACTTCAGCTGTAATTGTGCTGTTGGTGTTTACAGTAAAGGATGCAGATCTTGTAAAAACTGTTCCAGAAATTAAACTTGAAGAATCACAGGTTCCAGCTTTTTGCCAGTATAGAGAATCAAGACACCAAATTGAAGAAGTTGTATGTCCAACAAAAGCCGTCCAATTAGCATCGCGTTCTGATTGCAACCATTCTATTGCTTGTTGAGTAAAGCGAGAGGCTTCTGTTTGGTTTCTAGAGAAGACCGAGGCACGAATTGAAACAGCAGCTAAACTAACAATTGCAATAAGCACCAAAGAGATTAAAGCCATAGCAACAACGACCTCAAAAAAAGATTGGCCTTTATCCAGAGGGGACAAACTGTGTTTATTGTATGCTTCCATTTGATCCAATAGTAATTGTTTTGGCGTTTCCAGTTGATGCTTGTGTAATAACTATAGAAGCAGAGTTTCCATCTGGAATATTCGTTCCCTGAGCAAGAGTTTTAAAAATAAGAGGATTAGGAATTGGTGTGTTTAAAGAAATATCACTGGGCATATTAACATCCTTTATCTGTATAATGCCGCCGCTGCAGACAGCATCTGTTTCATATTCTGTAGCGCTTATAAAATTGAATTGATAACCATTTAAAGTACCAGTGCAGGTTGTTGGTTTGTTGCCAGCGATTGCTGCTTCTTGAATAGAACGCAAATCTGTTTGGATGAAAGTTATTGTTTGTAATAAGGCCTGCTGTTTGGAATAATCCTGAAAAGTAGTAAAGCCGACAGTAAACAAAATGGTCATCACTACAATGACGACTAGAAGTTCAATTAAAGTGTAACCTGCTCTCATGGGTTTGTAACTTCATAATAGCATGTACTTGAACCACAATTTGTTGTCGCTCCTGCTCCGCTGCCACATGTAACAGCCATGGAATTGTCAGTTACTTCTAAAGTAGAGCAAATATCATATGTTGTGCCGTCAGACCAATAAACATATGAACTTTCGCTATTTGGATCCTGAGGGACAAGAGTCATGTATTTATTTGTCGAAAGACAATTTGCAGTCGAACCATCACCGGTTAAAGTGCTTCCAAAATTCATAGATGTCGGATAAACATTACAGTCTGCTTTGTATGTTTCGATTGCACTTTGAATTGCTGAAAGATCTGTTTTCCTCCTTGCATCTCTGCTTCGTTTAATGTTTATGGTTGAAGTATTAACAAAAAAGGCAGTAAGAATCCCAATAATTGACACAACGATTAGAAGTTCTATTAAAGTAAAACCTTTAGTGTGTTTTATTTTTAGCATCTAATTCATTTTCATACTCTTGCAAAGTTTTATCAAGAGGGACATTAGAAGCTGAAATACCATAATTGCAAATAAAGTTGCCGCATTTTAGGCTTAAGTTGTGAATTGTCTGATTATATTCAGCCTCGTCGGTGCGCTCCAGACTGGCATAGAGTTGATAAAACTTTCCGTCTGTAAAATATGAATAAGAATAGCCTAAGGGAGTTCCCGGATCCTTGGGAGCATTGGGAAGACCAGATAAACTTGGAGGGTAAATACTATTTGTATCTTTATAGCTTTCAAGCATTTTAGAAATATCGCTTAAATCATTTTCGCGTTCGTTGTCACGACCGCGGGCGTTTGCAACACCAAAATTAAAATATGATAAAACGAAAATCACAGATAATATAATAATGACTACAATACTTTCAGTTTTATTAAAAAATTTCATAGACCAATTAATTTTATAAAATAATCACCAAAAAATAAAACCATAGCTATTCCAAAGATTAAAAACGGACCAAAAGCAATTCTCTGGCGTAATTTTGCTTTTTTAATAATAATCAAAAAAAGACCAAGTACCGCCCCAATTAAAAAAGAAAAGAAAAGCCAAACTAAGAAAAACTTAAGACCAACAAGCAAACCAATCAAAAGCGCAAGCTTAACATCTCCCAAACCCATACCTTTTCCATGCGTAATTAAACTAATCATTAATAAAATTAATGCAGATAAAAAACTGGCTAATAAATTAGGATAGAGAAACGAGCTTGTGAATATTAATTTACAAACCGCAATCAAAATTCCCCCAAAAACTAATTCATCAGGGATAATTTGATTTTCAAAATCAATTACAAAAATAGCAATTAGAATACTTGCAAGTATTAGATTAAAAATATTTAGGCCGACAAAAATAAAAATAATTCCTGTCGCAAGCTCAATTAAAGGTTCACGACGAGAAATGTGACTGCTGCAATCTCTACATTTTCCCTGTAAAAGGACATACGAAATAAGAGGAATGTTGTCATACCAATTGATTTGAGCTTTACATGAAGGACAAAAAGATCTTCCTTTTATTATACTAATTCTTCTTGGGAGCCTGTATGTGAGCGCTCCCAAGAAAGAACCGATTATCAAACCAAACACTAACAAACCAATGGTTATCATTAGAATGTGAAAGTTGGCGATAAACCAATGGCAGCTTCTGTTGCTGCACAAACCCCACCTGCTCTTCCAAGCGATGTGGAATATACATAGTATGCAGATGTTCCAGTGCCACAATTGCTGCTGTTTGATAATGCCTCAGTCTTGGCATAAACAATAGCTCCTGTTCCTGCTGTTACCTGATAACACCATGTGCTATTAATTACGTTTGTTGTGCAAGCTGAAGTTCCACCGCTATAAGCAACTGCAGAGGGAATCGCTGTAAGCTCTCCAGCTGCAACTAGTTGATTTGGCGATGCTGTCCACTGGGCTACTGTTGGGAAAGTATTACTATGGCTTTCAGCATAAGTAAGTAAAGCATCTCCCATTTGAGTAACAGAGTCTAATCTTCCTGCATCACGTGTCTTTGCAAGCTGCTGCAAAGGATTTATGGAAACAATAACGACTGCTGCTAAAACTCCAAGAACTGCGATAACTACCAAAAGTTCTATTAATGTAAAACCTTTTTTTATTAACGTGTTAATTTTTAATCACCTCCTTCATTTATAATTCAGTATGAAATATTTAAAACGAATTAGTCAAGTTGTATATTGGCAAGATTATAGAAACAACCAAAAAACCAACTCCTACTCCTAAAATAATCATTACTATCGGTTCTATCGCTGCAGTTAATGTTTTTACTTTTTGATCTGATTCTGTTTCAAAAACCTGGGCTAATTTGGAAAGAACTTCATCGATTTTTCCAGACTCTTCGCCAACTGCAATCATTTGAGAAAAAAGATAGGGAAAAGCTTCGGGATGCTTTGCAAATGCATAGGCAATAGGGAAGCCTTTTTCAACTTGAGAAGAAGCATCTGTTAATGCGTCTTTTATAATTACATTTCCAATTGCTCCAGCTGTGACTTGCATACCTTCAATGATTGGAACTCCAGCTCCAACCATTAAAGCTAGAGTTCTTGCAAGATCTGTAAGCATGACTTTTTGCTGAAGATCTCCGATTATTGGTATTTTAAAAATAAGTTCATCAATTTTATGTCGACCTTCGCTTGTTTTTGAATAAGAATTAAAAAAGAGAAAACCGCCAACCATAAGACCAATAATAATAAACCAAAAACGAACGAAGAAATTGGAAATGCCAATAACGATTTGAGTTGGTAAAGGAAGTGTTGCATTAAATTGCGAATATAAATCAAGAAGCTTAGGGATAACAAAGATCATCATAATAAAAGTTACAATTACCATACCAACGATAATAATTATTGGATAAATAAGAGCGCCGATTACTTTTCCTCTAAATTCCTGGGATTTTTCAAGATTATCGGCAATACGAACTAAGACTTTATCCAAAACTCCTCCGGTTTCTCCAGCTTTCAAGAGAGCCACATATGTTGGAGAGAAAACTTTAGGATGTTTGTCAAAAGCTGTAGATAAAGATTCACCGTTTTCAACATCACTTAAAATTTTTGAGATTACAGGTTCAAAATTGGGCTGGGCCTGCAATTTTAAAATATTTAAACTTTCTGTTACCGGAAGTCCTGCATTTATCATTGTTGCAAATTGTCTGGTAAAACCTGCGACATCATTTAATGTAATTCTGTTTTTGTATAATGTAAAAATTCCAATAATTCCGGTTTCTTTTGGAGTTATGCTTAAAACTGTAAATCCCTTTGCACGAACAAGTTTTGCTGCAGCATCCGCAGTTGATGCCTCAACTTCTCCTGATATAATTTTCCCATCTTTAGCTTTTGCTTTGTAGATAAATCTTTTCATGATCGCATTAATCTGGCAAGCTCTTCAGGTTCTGTTGAATAATTTGTAGCTACTTCTGCCGTTATTTTTCCTTCTTTAACCATTGAAGCAAGAGAACTTTCTAAGGTATACATTCCCTGATTTCCGGAGGTTTGAATTACAGATCTTATCTGATGAGTCTTGCCTTCGCGAATTGCAGTTTTAATGGCGTTACTTGCAGTCATAACCTCGGTTGCAACAATTCTCCCCCCAGAAATTGCCGGCATAAGACGTTGGGAAACAACAGCAGCTAAGACATTTGATAGCTGCAAACGCACCTGATCTTGCTGTTCGTCAGGAAAAACATCAACAATACGGTCAACTGTTTCTGCCGCACTATTTGTATGAAGGGTTGCAAAAACTAAATGGCCAGTTTCTGCAATTGTTAGCGCTGCAGCAATTGTTTCATAATCGCGCATTTCACCAATCAAAACAACATTTGGATCTTCACGAAGGACACTTCGAAGCGCAATACTCCAAGAATGAGTATCTTCGTGCATTTCGCGCTGGCTAATAATTGATTTGACTGAATTAAATATAAATTCAACCGGATCTTCTATGGTTACAATATGCACAGAGCGAGTTTTATTGATTTCATTTATAACTGATGCAAGAGTGGTAGATTTACCATGACCAGTTGGGCCTGTAATAAGCACAAATCCTTGGCGCATATTTACAAACTCATTCATTATTTTTGGCAATTTTAATTCATCGAGAGAGGGGATAATAAGAGGAATTTTACGAAAAGCTACACCCCAGGTGCCCTTTTGAGTATAGGCGTTAACACGAAAACGAGCCTTCTCTGAGAATGAAATAGAAAAATCAATTTCTTTGTTTGTAGCAAGAGACTCTAATTGATTGCTATTTAAAAGTTCTTTTAAATAAGTTTCCATTATCTCGGGAGTTAATATTTGTTCGTTTGGAACCGGAATTAATTCTTCATCAATGCGGAGAGTCGGTGCAATTCCCACAACTATATGAAGATCTGAAGCGTTTCTGTCGACTGTGAGTTGCAATAAATCTCTAATTGTCATATTTTAATCATAATATTATTCTTGCGCGACACGCAACACCTCTTCAACAGTCGTGGTGCCATCAAGAACTTTCAAAAAACCATCTTGCTCAAGGGTAATCATACCTTCGTTTTTAGCTTCAACTGCAATTTGCCCAGCAGGAGCCCGCTCTAAAATTAATCTGGAAATTTTTTCTGTGACTGGCAAAACTTCATAAATTCCTACACGGCCTAAATATCCAGAATTATTGTTTTCAGGTGATGGCGTGCCTTTAAAAAATTTAACAGGATTTGATTTGGGCTGGTAAAGCGTCCCAAGTCCGTCTTTCACTTGCTGCAAAACCTTTAGGTCCGGATCGTAAGCAACTTTGCCGTTTTCGTCAATTTTACGCAACACACGTTGGGCAACAATAGCAGTAATAGAAGAAGTGATTAAAAACGGCTCCGCGCCCATATCAAGAAGGCGAGGAAGTGCTCCTGCGGCATCATTTGTATGAAGCGTTGCAAAAACTAAATGGCCAGTAAGCGATGCTTGGATCGCAAGATCTGCAGTTTCGCGGTCGCGAATTTCTCCGACAAGAATTACGTTTGGATCTTGACGTAAAAACGCGCGTAATCCCGAGGCAAATGTCAAACCCACATCGGGATTAATTTGCACCTGATTGACTCCTGCGATTTTATATTCAATCGGGTCTTCAAGCGTCATGATGTTAATTTTCGGCGTATTAATGCGCTGAATAATTGAATAGAGGGTGGTTGTTTTACCAGAACCAGTCGGACCGCAAATTAAAATAATTCCATGCGGGCGAAGAATGGCATCTTCAAGATTTTTTAAGGCATGGCCCCTTAGCCCCAATTCAGGAAGGTCGGGAATACCTCCTGTTTTTTTGAGAAGTCGCATAACTACCTTTTCTCCCCAGGCAGTAGGGAGTGTAGAGACACGAAGATCAACTTCTTCATTATTACCGCTTCGAAAATTGAAGCGACCGTCCTGAGGGATTCTTTTTTCAATAATTTTCATTCCTGCCAAAATTTTTATTTTGGAGAGGAGTGGCTCCTGGAGACGCTTCGGAATAGTTAATTTTTCTTGTAAAATACCGTCAATGCGGTAGCGAACGCGAACTGCTTTTTCTTCAGGCTCAATGTGAATATCGCTTGCACGAGAACGCACTGCAAAATCTAAAATATCGCTTACAATTTCTCCGATTTTCTCGCCTCTTACAAAATTCCCTGCTGCTTCTTGTTTAGCATCCAGAGTTTTCACTCCTTCTTGACTGACGTCTTCAAGAGCCTCAGTTACTTTTTGTGAAAGCGAAGCTTCATAACGAGTCTTTGTGAACTCATCAATTTTACTTGCATCTGCTGCCTGGGGGCGTACATGTAAATTAGTTTTTTGCTCAATAAATTCAATTGCAGAAAGGTCTAGTGGGTCTGCCATCGCAAGAGTGAGTTCATTTTTGGTGCGGTCGACGTTTACTGGAAATACACGAAATCTTTGAGCGATATCTGAAGTGACAAACGATAATGCATCGGGGCTTATAGGAATAGTATCAAGATCTAAATAAGGGACATTAAAAAAAGTTGCTTTTGCTTTTGTTAATGCAGTTTCAGTTACTAAATTTTGTTCTTTTATTAAATCTTCAGGGTCTTTGCCTGTCTGCACCTGGGCCATTTTGATTCGGTCTCCAATTACTGAATTTAAAGCACCTTGGGAAACAAGAATATCGACAAGATTCTGATTATCATCAATACCATTAGCAATTGGTAGGGCAGCCATGATTCATTATGACAAGTCAAACTTCGGCTTGCAATATCTGTTATAATTAATTAGAGAGGAAATGTTAAAGAGATTACTTAACTATTTGTTTTTCAATTTTTCCCTTTCCACGGAAAGGGTAGGAAGTCATCCCGCTATCGCTAGCGGGATTTTTTTTGATAAAAATTTGACTTTCTACGTAGATGGAATATACTATGGGACAGGAATTGCTATAAGCTCTTGTATTTGATACAGTGAGTTTTATGGCAGATAAACAAGATAGAATGTCAGAAAGAATAAAAAATATCACAAGAGGAGCATTAGCTTTTGGTACAGCTATGTTTGTGGGAGCACGAGTAGTTCAAGGTCAACAAAACTCTCAGATAGAAAATACGATGGGTCCACAAAAAAACAGTTTAACGACCGCGGCTGTAGATAAGGACCAAAGCCATATTAGACGAGTAACACCTCCGCCAACAAATTTTGATACACAATTTGGGCAGCTACCTAAAAGAGTTCCTGAATTTACGGTTCCAACAGATCCAGCAGCATTTGAGACGAGTTATTTACAAAGTACACTAGCTAACATTGATCCTTCACAGATTAACTTTGGAGATCCTACAATTCAAGATTTACTGGCTCAGGATGCCTCAACGATCATGGAGGATAATAGCAAAATTATCCAAACTATCGCTGCAACAGAACCTAAGGATAAAGTTGGCAAATTTACAATTTCTTTAGAAGTAGGTTCTATTTCGGGAAGTAATCTCGTAGGCGGAATTATTCATGAAATTCATCCTGATAATACAGATACATATTATGTTTACGATTCAACAGATGGCTTGGTTATTCCGGTTAGTTTAGCTCCGGGATTGAAGTTAGAAATGTTTATCAGAAACGAGGCGAGTGGTTTTCAGAGACCAGTCGTTGGGGTTCGAGATCCAAAATCAGGTGGGATCTGGGTCCTGACCGAAGATCCACTGAACCAAGGTACATCGTTTGCGTTAGAAAAGGCTAGCGATTTTACTTCCACTTACGGAATAAGAGATAAAAGTGGCTGGGCTCAAGGAGTAGTTAATACTTCTGCAAACTTAAGACCTGATAGTAATACTAATTCTCAACCCTTAGCTGTTTTGCCTGAAGCAACAGAAGTGGTTATAACGGGACAAGTAACAGGTAGCGATCAGCAACCTTGGTACCAAGTAAGCGTAAATGGTAAAAACGGCTTTATAAAGGCAGATTTGGTAAAAGAAGGATCATTTAATGCAAATTCATTAAGAACTGTTTTTGTTGATAATAATGGAATATATCAATTTGACAGTAATAATAATCTCGTAATTACTAAATTAAGTGCTCCTGAAGCAAATGTAAACACTTTTTTTAACTTTGATGCAGTTAGATCAACTCTAAATTCAGCTGAGCTTGCCACAATGAATAGTGTAATGGAATCTTATCCAGGAAGAAATACTGATCAAATGGTTAAAGATGCACAAACTTTAGGAATAACTAATATTACCTGGAACAAAGACAACTTATGTTTCCAAGGACAAGACCAACAAGGTCATGTACTTTGTTACTTTGGACATACACAACCAACAAGTGCAGAGAATGGAAGTTGGTCATATGCAGCTACTCCAATACAATCTTCGGATTACAAAGAGGGAGTAAGTGGACTAAAGATTAGTTTTTTCACTGCAGTTGGCTCACAAAGAAACAATAACTCTTTTTATTTTGATTGGAACAGCGCTTATCTCAGCCAACCTGGTACCGATACCCTTTTGAATGGAACAATTCAATCCATAAAAAAAGATACCGGGATAGATGTTACGGGAAAACATATTATTAACGTAAACTACCCTGGCGAAACTACAAGTGCAGTTTTAACGAAAAACGACGCACAAAAGCTAGGTTCTTTTGACATTGTACTGCCAGACACTCTAACTGCGGGTAAGCAAAATTTTGGCGATGTTATTTTGATAAGATCCGTCGAGAATCCTAATGAAGGTAAACAAGACACGTATCCAGGCGCTGCAGACTGGCTATTCGGAGCTACTGCATTTAATATAATGAATGCTCCTTTTGCAGGACAAGTAGCACCAATAACAACGGGTACATTAAATGAAATTAATAATTCGCTCAATAAATACCAAGCTATTGGAAATGATATATACAATAATTATTTACAAGCCAGTAATCTTCCTGGAGCAATATTTATAATTAAAAACATCTCCAGTAATTCAAATTCCTAACCACAATCCTCTTTACATTCTTTTTAAGATAATCTAATCTGAAGTAATTGGGATTTTATGGATTTTTTAAAGCAAAATAAGTTATTGGTAGGTATTTTATTTTTGGCAATATTATTTTTTTGTATTCTCGGAGGAATTGTGTTTTATCTTTCTCACAATTCAGCAACTACTGTTTCAGTACAAACAAAGAGTTTTCAAAGTGGGGGATTAACAGTTAATAATAATTCCGGTTTTAATCTAAGTAAGTTTGACAGTCAAACTGCAACTTCTTTAAAAAATGACGGTATAAAAACTTTACAATTTCAGTTTACTTCAGTTCCAACTGCTATAGTGACCCATATTAACGACAGTGCTGGAAACTCATTACCATATGTTGGCTATAATCTCGTTCAAAATGGATCAGAAATGACAGTTACTCTATATGTTAATACTGATACCGCTGAGAAATTAAATAAAACTCAAAAAGACCTGGAATTCGATGCCTTACAACAGTTTTTCGTGGGACTTGAGTATTACCAGGAAAATTTAGCAAGCAACAATACTGCCCCTCAAGGCGATCAGGGAAGTCTTATTACCCAGCATTTTACCGAGGCAGGGAATAAAGCAAATATGTTAGTTAATAATGGTAGTGTGCCATTTAATATTAGTTTCAATTAAAAATGAGAAAACTGTTATTTTTTATAATTTTAAGTTTAGGGATATCAATATTGTTTGGAAATGTTCAAAGTATTTCAGCGCAAACTTGTACGGGAGATGTGACCTGTTGTAATGATTACGAGCCAACGCCAAAGTTTTGCAACAGTAATAATCCTTGTAATGGTGCTCCTGGATGTGTCCAATGTACTGGCTATGCCTGTTTCGGAACAAATTCATTGGGTTGTAGTTTTGCAGGCGGGGCATGTGGACATACTGCTTGTGGTGGTCCAGTGATGGGAGGCTCCTGTGTTTACACTCCTCCTGTTAATAGTTATACGTGTAATGTCTGCAATAACAATTCATGTATTCAGGTAACACAACAACAAGCTTGTTCGTCTGCTGAAAACTGCAGCAATTGCGGAGGAGGAAGCGGAGGAGGTTCTGGAGGAAGTTGTAGCGGAGGATCAAATCCTGAGTGCCGTACTGATATATCAAACTGTGGTCAGATTGGAAAAGTTGGAGGATCGGGGTCGTGTTCTAATGGAGGGCTTTGCTGTGTCGAGCCTTCTGGAGGAGGCGGAGCGGCCTGCAATGTTTATAGTGTAAACGGTATATCAGACAGCTCAACACCAATTGTTCTTTATCAAAATAGAATTTCAAATCTTAGCATAGATAAAGACGGAGGGAATTCTGGATCAAGCGATCCACAAGCAGGTCTTGCTGTTCTTCCAACAAGCTTTGTAGTCACTCCTCCTGCCAAACAAGGACAAGGTCTTCAAGGAGTCCCAAGTCCAACTATTATTGATAACCTTTTGCAGGTAATGAGTGCTAATCCGCAAAATTTATGTTGTCTTTATGGTAGAAATTATGCAAATGTATCTGTATACGGCCTTAATCCTGGAACAACAACAATGAATGTTGTTCTTTATCTTTCTCATTACAGTTCAGGGACTTCAGGAGATGTATGCAACAAATATTTTACAATACAAGTTAATCCGCCACAGTGTGACATAAGCCTTTCGCCTTCATTTAATACGATTAGCATTGGGCAAACGATACCTGTTACAGCATCAGTTGACTCAAATGATAGCTCGCCGATTACAGGTGTGGCTTTTTCAACTACAAACGGAAGAATCACAGCAACACCAACCAGCGATGCAGCAAGCCCGTATTTGACAAACATTACAGGGATAAGTACCGGGACTGTACAGTTCACTGCCACCGCAACAACACAAAACGGAGGATCCTGTACAGTTTATAGCCCAACAATAACAGTTAATAATTATTTGCCTGGATGGTGGCAAACCACTGGGGGAGATGCAGTTTCCAAAGGAAGCTTATCTTCTCTTGTCCCAACAAGTAATGTATTTAGCAAAGATGGTGTTGGAGGTTTTCCGGGAAACGTGATTTACGGAGCGACGACAAACCTAACAGCTATTAATACTTCGAGCAAGAACTGGAAAGGAAATTCTGTTTATGGAGGAAAAACATATAATTCTGCAGCATTTTTAAACAATCTTCCATCAAATCTTATCTTGAATACCTTGCCAGTTGTTTCAGGCCAGTCTGATTTTGACTCAGGGACCGCAAGCCCTGATGGATATTATTACTATACTGTTAATAGCGGGAGTTTGACGATTAATGGCAACTTAACGGTTGCAGGAAATAAAAAGATTGTTGTTTTTGTAAAAGGCGGGAGTTTAAATATTAATGGGAACATTATAATCCAGACAGCGGGAAGCGGGTTTTTTATGACAGTTGTTTCAGGAAATACAAATGTAAATGCGACGACTACAACTCTTAATGGAATTTTTGAAACAGATGGGGGCTTTAATACGGGAAGCGGGAATACCCAGCTTGTTGTTAAAGGAAGTGTTGCAGCTTGGGGCAGTGTTACTTTGCAACGAGATTTACAGTCGGCAAACTCTACAACAGCAGGAGAAAGTTTTGTATTTGACCCAACCTTAAGTCTCCTTTTCCCTCCAAGCTTGGCGCAAAATTCAATTTCCTGGAAGGAATTAGTTCCTTGACTTCTTGTATAATTTTTGTGTGGCAACGATAAATGTTTCCATACCAAACAAACTAAAAAGAAGCGCAGCAGTTGATTGATCGAGGCTTTTTTGTTTCATTTAGTGATCTTGTGAGACATTCTATGAGGGAAACTGTGAAGAAAAATAGATATGATTTGATGGCTGAAATTGCCAAAGAGGAATATAAACAGGGAAGAGGGGCTGTTTTAAGAACCCAGAAAGATATCGATGATTTTTTTAAAAATCTTTGAATAGATATATAAAATATTTTTTACTGATGATTTTAAACAGCAAGTAAAAAAGTTTTCAAGTAAAGATAAGGGGTTAGAAAAGCAGATCCATAAAACCATCAAACTAGCTGCGCCGGATATAATTTATCCTTCACTTCGTCTCCACAAGTTAGAAGGAGAAAACAACTGGTCAATTTCAGTAAACAGAAGTATAAGAATAATTGTCAGCATTGACCGTGGTATTATTTATTGTTTGGAAATTGGTACGCATGATGATGTATATTAATTTATGCACGCATATTTAATAATTGGAGATTCTTCAGATTTTATTAATAGTTTTGAAGGGAGAAAAATTAATTTCGTAATTAATAAAATTGCTGATGTTCGCGAATTAAAAGCCACAACAAAATTAAAACTGACAGAAAAAACTGTCATTGTTTTAGAACGGTTTGATGAAGCAACCGCAGAAGCACAAAATGCATTTTTAAAATCGCTTGAAGAGCCTCAGATTAATCTAACTTACGTTTTAACTGCACAAAATATTCTAAACATTCTGCCAACAATTGTTTCAAGATGTGAAGTAAAAGAATTTGAAAGTTCTGGTCCAAATTTTTCTGAAGAAGAGAAAGAAAAGATGGAAAATTTTATTAAAGCAAACGATGGTCAAAAAATAAAACAAGTTAGTTTGATAAATAAAAGAGAAGAGGCGATAGAGTTTATTAGAAATTTAATTTTTTCTGCAAGCGAAAGTAAAATAGAAAGTTACAAATTGATTGATGAAGCAAATAAAACTTTAAACGCTTTAGAAAAAAATGGAAATGTACAACTTCAATTAACTAACTTTGTTGTAAATTCCAGAATTTAGAATATAAACTGTCTTTTCTTGCCAGCAGATTTTTGTGAGAATCACGCTCGACAATTCTTCCTTTTTCCATAACGATAATTTCATCTGCTTTCATAATGGTTGAAAGACGGTGAGCTATAATAATTGTTGTTTTACCTTTGGCTGCCTTCCAAAAAGCATCTTGAATTAATTTTTCACTTTCGCTATCCAATTGGCTTGTTGCTTCGTCAAATATAATAATATCTGGATTACTTAAAATCATTCTTGCAATTGCAAGGCGCTGTTTTTGCCCGCCAGACAATTTCACTCCGCGCTCTCCAACCTCGGTTTTATATTTTTCTGGGAGACTATTAATAAACCCGTCAATATGAGCAATTTTTGCTGCCCTTTCGACTTCGTTCAGGGTCGTAGACTTTTCGGCTCCGTATTCAATATTGTATCGAATAGTATTATTAAAAAGAATTGGCTCTTGGGGAACAACTCCCATAAAAGATCTCAAATTGCTTTTTGTAAAATCTTTTATATTTATTCCATCAATTGTAATTTTTCCATTTGTTGGATCATAAAAACGCATTAATAATCGCACTAAAGTTGTTTTGCCAACTCCAGACCTACCAACAAAAGCAATTGATTTTCCAGCTGGGATTTTCAAATTAATATTTTTGACCGCACTTCCACGGCTTGATTTATATGCAAAGGAAATATTTTTAAAATTAATATCGCCTTTGACGTGATCTAATATTGTTGCATTTGCGGGATCTTTAATTTGAACTTCTTCGTCGAGAATATCTAAATATTTTTTAATATCTGC
Source organism: Patescibacteria group bacterium (assembly GCA_035549555.1). NCBI lineage: Bacteria > Patescibacteria group bacterium. Next base: position 178,276 of record DASZQR010000010.1, on the reverse strand, counting down.
ATAACCTTGAGAAATTTGCCTGATGCTATAAACCATATTAAATAATTGAGGAAAAAATAACGAAACAGCTGAAATAATTAATACAAAATCTGAAAGGCCAATTGTTTTTCCAGAAACCAAATTAAAAGACATAAAAAGTACAAGAAAGACGCCGAGATTAATTAAATTTCCAAGAGCTGTATCAATGTATCGATAGGTTACAAAATATTTCCAGATTATTTTTTTCCAATCAGATAATTCTTTATCTAATCTATTTTGCTCCCAGTCTTCTTTTGCAAAAAGTTTGACAGTTTCATAATTAATTAAATTATCTGTAATTATTCCTGAGATTTCATCTTCTTTGTCATTAACTGCCTTTCTTCTTTTAATATTTAATGGCAAAAGGGTTTTGGTAATAATTAAAGTAATAATTGCCGAGACAATAAAAATAACAATTATTCTGTAATCAATTCTCAAAAAATACCAAACTAAAATAACAAAGCCGACAATAACAGGATAAACTCGGGAATAAAATCTATCATATAAATCCCAAAAGGCATTTTCTCCTCGTTTAAAAGCACTGATTAAAGAACCAGTATTTCTTTGAGTGTGGTAAGCGAAATCTAAATCCTGAATTTGTTTGAAAACATCAAGTTTTAGTTTTTTTACTCCATCAACTGCTGAGATATCTCCGGAAAAGTTTTTGATGTTGCCAAAAATATTTCCGACAATCATTATAGCTAAATATAAAAATAAAAGACTAAGAACTCCGTTTAAATTATTGGCTTGTATTTTATCAATAAAAAGTTTGGAAAAATAAGGAGTCGAGAAATCAATAACAACCGAAATCGTTGTTGTGACAATAAACAAAATAAACCAGAATTTTCTGATCATTAAATATTCATGATATTTTTTAAGTGTTTTATACATAGAAATTTTAGGGACGCAAAAAAGCGCTGTCTAAAAAACGGGATAGATTTATTATATACTTGAGGGAAGAAAAAGTGAATATTTAGCTTGCTATTAGCTTCGAAACAGGTTAGAATGAATGATGGCCAATAACTCCTACACAGCAGAATCTATACAAGTTCTTGAAGGATTAGAGCCTGTCCGAAAACGACCTGGAATGTACATTGGGTCGACAGATCTTCGAGGACTTCATGAGTGTTTGCGCGAAATTGTTGATAATTCAGTTGATGAATTTTTTGGAGGAACAGCGAGAAACATCACCGTCTTTCTCACAAAAGATAACGGCGCAATTATAAAAGACGACGGCCGAGGAATTCCAGTTGATATTCACAAAACACAAGGAGTTTCTGCTTTAGAGCTTGCAATGACAAAGCTTCATGCGGGGGGAAAATTTGGAGGAGGAGCTTATAAAATTTCCGGAGGACTTCATGGAGTGGGTGCGTCTGTAGTGAACGCTTTATCAAGTTATTGTATGGTAATAGTTTTAAGAGACGGAAAAGCTTATTTGCAGGAATATAACCAAGGAAAACCAAAAGCAAAAGTTCATGAAATAAGTCAGGATGAAATTGATAAATTAATCCCAAAAGAATTAAATGTAAAAATTGGCGCAAATAATACTGGAACAATTACAAAATTTATTCCAGACACTGAAATATTTAAGGATTTAAGCTTTGAAGATAAAAAAGTTGAAACAATGCTTCGCGACAGAGCATATTTGGTCGCGGGACTTATGTTTAATTTGTGGGATGACAGAAACGAACATGAAGAGCATTTTTACTTTGAGGGAGGAATTAAATCATTAGTTGATCACAGCAATCGCGACAAACAAAGAATTTCCGATGTAATTTATATAAACAAAGACAATTCTAATGAAGAAAATGGAATAATTTGCGAAGTAGCTCTTCAATATACAGATACTTTTACAGAAAATGTAAAGGGCTATGTAAACGGAATTTATACAACTGACGGAGGAACACACGTGGCAGGATTCAGGACCGGACTTACACGAAGCATTTTAGATTACGCAAAGAAAAATGGATATACAAATGATAAGTTGGTTTTGACGGGAGACGACCTCAAAGAAGGACTTTCAGCAGTAATTTACATTAAAATGCCTTCTGAAAGCCTGCAATTTGAAAGTCAGACAAAAGCGAAATTAAATAATCCTGAAGTACAAGGCTTTGTTGCAACTGCAACGAAAGAAGGAATTGATACTTATTTGGAAGAACATCCATCTGATGCAAAAGCAATTTTAGACAAAGTAAGCTTAGCTGCAAAAGCTCGAATGGCAGCGCGGGCTGCAAAAGAAGCAGTTATTCGAAAAGGTGCACTTGAAGGAATGGGACTACCCGGGAAATTAGCTGATTGCCAATCAAACAACCCAGATGAATGCGAAATATTTATCGTTGAGGGAGATTCAGCTGGAGGATCAGCGAAGACGGGCCGAGATCGTAAATTTCAAGCAATCTTGCCACTTTTTGGAAAAGTTTTAAATACAGAGCGAGCAAGACTTGACCAAATAATCACAAGCGATAAATTTAAAGATCTGATTGTTGCAGTTGGAGCTGGAATTTCGGATCAATTTAATATTGAGAAATTAAAATACAATAGAATTATTATTATGGCTGATGCTGACGTAGATGGATCTCACATTACCTGTCTTTATTTAACTTTCTTTTATAGGCATCTTAGAGAAATTGTGGAGCAGGGGCATATTTATATTGCTATGCCGCCGCTTTTTAAGATAGAGCATGGTAAGCAGAAGAAATATGTATTTAGTGATGAAGAAAGAGATTCTTATTTGAGAACTCTTGGATCACAAAAATTTAAAGTTCAGCGATACAAAGGGCTTGGTGAAATGAATGCAGAAGAGCTTTGGGATACAACCATGAACCCGGCAACAAGAGTTATGAAACAAGTAAAAATTGAGGATGCCCAAAAAGCTGACCAGATTTTTACAATGCTTATGGGAGAAGAAGTGCCACCTCGACGCAAATTTATTCAAACCCGTGCAAAAACTGCAAATTTGGATATATAATCTAACTTTATTTATAAGCGAAGCTTGTAACATTCTGTTATAATACTTATATGAATTTACTTCATGACATACCAGCTGGAGATCCAAAGACTACCGTAAATGTAATCATTGAAATCCCAATTGGAAGCGGAATTAAATATGAGTACGATAAAGATTTGCAAGTAATTAGAGCTGATAGGTTTTTATATACAGCTTTTAAATATCCATTCAATTATGGTTTTATCCCAGGCACTTGGAGCGAAGACGAAGATCCACTTGATATTATTGTTGTTTCCTCTGAAGCAGTTACCACTGGTACATTAATAGAATGTAAAGTTATCGGAATGCTTGCAACAGAAGATGAAGAAGGGAAGGACGCAAAGTTGCTTGCAGTTCCTAAGGGAAAGGTTGACCCAGTTTATAAAAGTGTAGAGAAAATTGATGATTTACCGGAAAGTTTGGTTAATAAAATTAAGCATTTTTATGAAAATTATAAATCCATAGAACCTGGAAAATGGGTTAAAGTGACTGGATGGAAAACAAGAGAAGAAGCGCAAGAAGAAATTGAAAAAGGAATTCAAAGATATAAAAAAGAATTTAAGAAGTGATAATTTTATTTATCTTCAAAATTGTATTGTAATTTCTGATTGTTAGGCTTTTATAAAATTTTAATTTAATTAAATCTTTGAAACTGCTTTTTGTAAGTCCATCTAATTTTGTTGTCAGATATAGCCAATTTTTACCAGCGTCGAGATAATCTATATTTTCTTTTAATTTGATTTCTTTTGCTAAATCTTTTGGACTTAAATCATCCATAACAAAAGCTACATATTTTCTTAAATCATTTTCTTTCCAGGAATTTGGTGCATTTTCTATTACGTTATTTAATTCTTTTTCTGAAATAATAAAAGATTTATAGGGAATTTTAGAAAAATATTTCCTGTCTCCTTCAAAAATTACATTGCCGCTATTGATGTAAGTTTGGACGTTTGTAAATCCGAGATCTTCAAAAATTTTTTTAAGGTCTGACATTTTGATAAGAGAATTGCCGCCAACATTAACTCCACGAAGAAAAGCTATATATTTCATTCTTGATTTACTGAAGATTCGACAGTTGTTTTTGAATAAGAAGTGGAAGTTGATGATGAGGAAGAATTGCTATTTACATGAACATCTGCACTGCCATTTCCTTCAACACTAACGTTTACGTTTGTTGAGCCATTGTTGTTTGATACTTTAACATCTGAATTGCCATCTTTTTGCTCAAAAGTTCCATTATCAGGGAGTGTTGTGGAAGTTGCATTTGGAATTGGAGTATCTGAGGGCTCTGGGGTGGGAGAATCAGTTGGCGTTGGAGTAGGTGACTCTAAAACAGTTGGTGTTGGAGTTGGATTGTCTAAATTTTGTACAACAGGAACCGCAAAAATTCCAAGCACTGCAATAGCTATAACTGTTATTAATTGAGTTCCCATGTGACTGTAACTGACTTACTCATTGTAGTTGTTCCTGGCTGAATCGGAGCTGGGACAGAACTAGCTGACTGATCTTTAGTTGCAAATAATGGCGATATGGGAGAAGATGTCCCATCTTCGTTTAAGGTGATTATTTTTCCAAGAGTTTGGCCTGAAGCTTTGGCGATGTTTTGTGCTTTTGTTTTGGCATCTGCTACAGCTTTGGTTAGTAGATCACTATCAGTGTTTGTATTTTGATCAACTGATAAATTTGGACCATATACATTGGTTGCTCCTGAATTATTTAATAAATCAGTAAGGCTTGAAGCTTTTGAGACATCACGTAGAGTTATAGAAATCGAATTGCTTGCTGTCCAGTCGTTATTATTTGTTTGCTGTGGTGGAACTGGATAGATCAAAGTTTGAGCTTGGTTTTGATAAGTATTTACACTTTGAGTCGTAATATCGGCATCGGCAATACCAAAATTTTTAAGAGCTGCAAGTAATGCAGTCATTTGGGTATTAACTTTATTTACAGCAGTTTGTTTATCTGCATTAGTTGCTGTAACTGTAGCATTAAAAGTTGCAACTTGATTAGTTACATCTTCCTGAGCTGTTCCAGTTACTGTAATAGTTCCAGCCGGTTGTATAGAAATTTTTCCCCAATTAATTCTAGAGATTGGTAGAAAGTTTGCAGCTAAAACTAAAACAATTAACGTTCCTAGAGCAAAAAAAATATTTTTCATGATATGGCTTTATACCTGGGCATTGTAGAAATATCTGCGTTAATGTTTTTAATTTCGTCTTTAATATAGTGGACTTCGACTGTTAAAGTATCAACTTTATTTTCAAGTTTTTTGAATTCTTCTTTAGTTGGAACATTATCAAACATTTTTTGCATTCCAGTAACTATTGCATCAGTAGCTTGTTGGACGATATCAGTCACAATTTCTCGCACATCGTCTTTTGTGGCATAGTTAGGTTTTTTATTTGTCATAATTCATAATATCACAAGTTTACAAATATTTTGTGATATAATATCTGTATATCCGCTGAAAGGGCGGGTTTTTTAATGGATATTAGAAATATTGCTATTATTGCTCACGTTGATCACGGAAAAACAACTTTGGTCGATGCAATGCTTCGCCAATCTCACACTAAAATCAAAAAAGAGATTGAACAGGCAGGGCTTATTATGGATAATAATGAACTTGAACGAGAACGGGGAATTACCATTTTTTCCAAAAATGCCTCAGTTACTTATAAAGATACAAAAATAAATATTATTGATACACCAGGGCACGCTGATTTCGGAGGAGAAGTAGAACGCGTGCTTAAAATGGCAGACGGAGTATTGCTTCTTATTGATGCAAAAGACGGACCAATGCCGCAAACCAGATTCGTTTTGAAGAATGCACTTAAATTGGGACTAAAAATCATTGTTGTTGTTAATAAAATTGATATTCCAGAAGCACGACCTGATTGGGTTTTGGGAAAAACATTTGATTTATTTTTAGAGCTTGGAGCTTCTGATGAGGCAACAAACTTTCCAATTGTTTATGCATCTGCCAAAAACGGAGTTGCAGGACTCACTCCAAACTTTTCTGAAATGAAAGATATTACTCCTCTTTTTGAAGCTATTATAAAAGAAGTCCCAGCCCCGTCCGGAGATCCAGATAAACCACTTCAGATGCTTGCAACAACTTTAAGCTATGACAGCTTTAAAGGCAGAATGGTAACAGGACGCATTTATAACGGCAGAATAAAATTTGGCCAAGATGTGATGCATATAAATCGTGAAAGAGTGCAAAAGAAATACAGAATCGTGACACTTACCGGATTTCAAGGGCTTGAAAAAGTGGATATCAAAGAGGCAGAAGCAGGCGATATTGTCGCAGTTTCTGGAATTCCTGATATTACAATTGGAGAAACAATAGCTGACCCGATAACTCCAATTGCGCTCCCTGTTCTTTCCATTGAAGAGCCGACAATTAAAATGACTTTTAATATAAACACTTCGCCTTTTGGAGGCAAAGAAGGAGAATTTAAAACTGGAAGCCAACTTAAAGCAAGACTTTACCGTGAGCTTGAGTCTGACGTTGCTCTTAAAGTTGAAGAAGCGGGAGGAAAATGGATTGTATCAGGGCGAGGGGAACTTCATTTGGCAATTTTGATTGAACGCATGAGAAGAGAAGGTTATGAATTTGAAGTAGGACGCCCAACTGCGATTACAAAAACTGAAAATGGTGAAAAGATGACTCCTTGGGAAAAAGTTTATATCGAGTCACCTGATGAATATGCAGGATCGGTCATTCAAAATATGAATAAAAGACATGCAAATATGGTTGATATGAAAAGCGAGCAGGGAATCACTTATTTAGAGTTTGATATTGCTACAAAAAATTTATTTGGAATGCGATCTGATTTATTAACAACTACAAAAGGAAACGGAATTTTAAATAATAGTTTTATGGAATTCCGTAAAGATGACGGAGTAGTACTTGCTCGAGATCATGGAAGCTTAGTTGCCTTTGAAACTGGAATTACAAGACTTTATGGATTAATTAATGTACAGGACCGGGGAGAGCTTTTTGTCGGGCCAAATGAAAATGTTTATAAAGGCGAAGTTGTTGGGCAAAATGCTCGCGAGGAAGATATTGACGTAAATGTTTGTAAAGAAAAGAAACTTTCAAATATGAGAAGTAAGGGAGATGGGCCTCAAGGGCATTTTAACACACCAAAGAAAATGAGTTTGGAGGAAGCATTGGAATATATTGATGATACAGAATTAGTTGAAGTGACTCCACAAAATATTCGTGTCCGAAAAATTATTTTGGACCAAGTTGAAGCAAAAAGACTTGCAAAGTTAATAAAATAAATTAAACTTCTAAACCCTATAGTACTTCATTTTGTGATATAATATCTGTTCAACATTTCGTTGAATAGCACATTAACAGTTCAAAAGGAGAGAGTACCATGGTTACCAAACGTGTAATTGCAATTGCAATTTTCGTTCTGCTTTTCGTAGTACAAGGAGTAGATGCGGGAGCCATCATCGCAACTGGTCCATTACCTGAGAATGGGAAACTTCAAGTTGTGTGGGGGCTAGCACCATCGGAACAATCAAGTGACGAATGGATCGGATTGTTTTTGCAGGGTACATATCCTGGAAATCCAGTTCAACACATTTCAGTATCTGGTTCCAGCGGAGTTGTTTATATCGATCCTCCCACGAATCCTGGAACATACAAGTTCTATCTTTTCAGTAATGGAGTGATGATACAACAAGGGAATACTACTACAATAACAGGTATTCCTCCGACAGCAACACCAGGGAACCCAAATCCGCAACCTGCAACAAACGGAACAATGCCCAGATTGGCTGGAGCACAACAACCTAATGTTCCTGGTGGTGTCAATCTTAGCGTTGTTTGTTATGACGCTAATTATCGCGACGGAGCAGTAAACATCGACAATCCTGCTGACGCAGATGGTTGGAGATGCAAAAGTGGTAATACACTAGGGACATTGGATTGGAATTTAATATGTCACAATGTCTACGGGGATGATTGGCATCCAGAAAGGATCTCAAACAATATTGATGGCTGGCGTTGTGCGCAAGGTGCAGTTGGACAACCGCCGGTGATATATGTCACACCAACACCTAATCAAGTAAATCCTGTGGTTAGTAATAACAATTGCGGTGCTTTGGCGCCACAATTAAAAGCTGGACAACAGGCAATGGTTACCCAAAACGGTAAGTCGTTGAATCTTCGAACCGGCCCTGGAGTTAGCAACGACCTCATTGAGGTTTTGCAACCGGGAACCATCGGAGTAGTTGTCGGCGGTCAATATCAATGCCGCGACGGCTACACTTGGTTTGAGTTGCAGTTCGGAAACGAGACTGGTTGGGTGGCAGAATCAGGGAGCGGATACTATTGGATTACCAATAATCTGACTACCGCTCAACCGACAGCAGTTCCGCAGCCTCCCAATCCGCCAGTTCAAAATCCACTAAGCAATCCGTCGAATCCTTCGGGAAACAGCGGGAATGGAGGATCCGGAAACAGTACTGACAATGGATCTGGGGGTAATCAAAACCTTCCTTCGACAGCAGCTGGAGGAATCGATCTCTATCAGTATTGCAAGTCGCTGGGATATGTGGACTTGAAGCTTGTAGTCGATAATATTGACGGCTGGAAATGTGTTGACTCCAACGGGCAGTTTGTTGGAATTGATATGGATAAAGCATGTGCTTGGCAATACTACGGAGTACCATTCGACGCAGCTTTGTTCACCAATTCCAACGATGCGAGTACTTGGAAATGTTATCCAAACATTCCGTCGGGGCAGGAGCAAAGTTTTCAACGGGTAATTCAGGGTTTTCCTAATTTGCAACCCGATATTGCGTTTCGGTTAGTCACCGACTTGTCTCGAGCACAGAATGTATTGCTGTGTTCAGATGACTTTCAAGAATTGATCGGTAACGCAAGTGTTGTAGCTGGAGCTGTGGCTCATGGTGATTTGTCAGTACAGCTTCTTATGCCCGCCGGTATTTCCGATTCTTGTTCCGGAAGTTTTTCGGATCTGATGGATATTGTGGGTGCAGAATGGCCATCGATTCAATCCCAGTTACAAAACGCCATTAACACAATTGGAGGCGTAATCGGAGACGTGGGGTAATACGGGTATCAATATATGGGGAATCCCTTTTTTGAGATTTCCCATATAATTCCTTTTTGAACTAACTGATTCGAGATTTATTAATAATATTTATTAATTTTTGCAAAGTAAAATAATTGTTAATAGATCAAAAATTGATTTTAGATAATTAAGCGGTAAGTATAAATTGTTTTATTCATAAAAGCTTGGAATATAAGCACATACTTGCCGCTTTTTATTGCATTTTAGGATAAAAGTACAGTACTATAGAAGGTCCGATCACAACAAGTATCGAGTTCGGCGTAAGTTTATGTTGAGCAAATAGTACGATTTGAAAAATGATTAAAGTTGCAACATATCCAATTGCACCCCATCTCTTCATATTCCAAAAACCGTAAAGCCATATTAAATTGATTGTATACAAAATCAATAAAAGTGGATCAATTTGCTTTCCGTTTATGAAAGTAAAGATTTTCTCGATAAATCCTGAAACAAGTAATATCCCTACAACTACAATCTCGCTTGGTCTTTTTTTATTTTTATATAGTAATTTTACAAATATATCCAGCACTACCATCACTGCAATGACTGCTATAAAAGTTCCTATTACACCGACTTGCATATTAATATAATAACAAAATTAATAATATAAAAATATTCAGTTATTAAAATTTACGAAAGAAAATATTAAATTTATTTTAATTTGATTAAAAATATTCTCCAGTATGTTTTGCGGATTATTTGTCCAAAGAAATGTGTAAACTGTATTTTTAAAATAAAGGATTAAAAGTTTTTCATATCCAGCTGTAGTATATCCATCAAGTAAATATGCATCTAATCCATGGAATTTTATTATGCTTTTTTCTGTTAGTCCGTGAACCGCCTGTAGATATACTATGTCTTGGCTATTAACACAGGTTTCTAAACTATTTTTACACCCTCTATCAGTCTCGGTTGTATCAATTGTTAAATTAAAGTCGTTATTTCCACTATTCACATTTAACTCTCCGAAGTTTTCAACGCTAGGTGTGTACAAAACAGAATCCGACTGTGGATACTTGATTGATATTTCGTTACTGGGAAATCTAAATGTTTTCCATGTTTGCATCCACAAAAAGACTCCTATCCCAACAATTAGAATTAAACCAAGAGTTGTTCCAACAACTATTGATAATATTTTCTTCCAGTTCTTTTTAAGCTTTTTCATATGAATATTATACCACCTCTTTAGCTTTTTTGCCCCATCTTTCGCGGGAAACTTTGATTATTTTTTCTTTATTTCCGTTTACTAAACTTGGCAATGGCAACGTAGTTGCCAGGAATGGCCTTTCGCTGTGGCCATCGATCATCATCCTTAGGGCTATCTGATAATTTTGCATATTAATTAAATTGTCCTGGGTAAAAACGTTGGCAAATTCACTAGCTAAAATTCTTGCATCGCTTGCTCCTGCAGAGAAGGCAATTAAAGTCCCGGCATTTCCTAAAATTGCTTTTTGGACTTGAGGAGGAATTTGGTCGATATATTGATTAGCAAGCATTAAATTTAGATGATATTTGCGGGCTTCAGAGAGAATTTTGATAAAAGAATCTGTGGCAAAATTTTGAAATTCATCAACATACAGATAAAAATCTTTTCTTTCGTTTTCATTTATATTTACGCGCTTCATCGCTGCAAGCTGAAGCTTAGTGATAAGCATTGCTCCAAGAAGTTTTCCATTATCTTCGCCGATTTTTCCTTGAGAAAGATTGGCAATAAGAATTTTTCCTGATTCGATTACTTCTTCCAAATTAATGGTGCTTTTGGGCTTATCTATGACATTACGAAGAAGGGGAGAGGTAACAAACTGGCCAATTTTATTAAGAATAGGAAAAACAACTTCTTTTTGAAGATTGGGCGGTAAATTTTCAAATTCATTTTCCCAGAAACTTTTTAAAACTTTGTCGTTTAGGTTTTGAGTAATTTCTAACCTAAAATTTCTATCTGTTAATATTCTTGGGACATCTGCTAAAGTAGCGTCTGGGACTTCAGTCAAAGTTAAAAGTGCATTTCTTAAAACATATTCCAAACGCGGACCCCAGAATTGTCCAAAGATTTTGCTGAAAATGGCGATAATTCCGGAAACAACAAACTCTGCTTCGTCTTTATCGGTAACCTCCAAAGGATTAATAGAAATAGGAAATTCTCGGTCTGCCGGGTTTAAATAAATGACATCATTAATGCGAGAAGCGGGAATGTGATTTAATAAAATATCTGCCAAATCTCCATGCGGATCAATGACGGCAATTCCTTTACCTTTTCGAATATCATCAATTGCAAGATTGGCAATAAGAGTTGATTTGCCTGTACCTGTTTTTCCGATTGCCCAAATGTGGCGGCGACGGTCGTCATCTTTTATCCCAAAAACTGTTTCTTTATTTTTAAATGTAGTTTTAGCAAAGAAATTTACATTTTCTGTTGGCAAATTTAGAGGCGGGTCAGACAAAATTTCTGTGCCCCAGGAAAGGCCAGAAGTTTTAACTAAATTGGAAGGCAAATGCCAGAGAGTTGCCAATTCTTTGATATTTAAAATCGAAAAACTTGATAATTTTAAGAAATTTTTAGTAACAAAAGAATTTCCATCGGCGCGAGTAAAAACGCTAAATGAATCAATTAAAGAACTTAAAAGAGTTTTGTTATTTGATGAAATTTGAATTTTTACTTGAAAGGCCGGGCTTTCAGTTTTATTAAAAATTGGAGTCTTGTTTGTTTCTGGGTTATCGGCAATATATTTTTGAGCTTTGGCGACCCATGAGTCGCCTGTGCTTTTTAATTCATATTTAATTTCAGCAGTGTCTTTGTCTGAGGCTTTGGATAAAAGAGTTAAAAGAGTTGCAAGAGAATCAGATTCTTTGAAATCTGCGAAAATTTTAATAGGATAATAACTGCCGTATTTTAAAATTAAATTTTTCTTAAACTGCAAAGACTCCTGATGTTTAGTTTTTCGACTGTAATTGTTGGGTAGGCTGAAAAAAGAGATGACTCTACAAAATCTGACTGGCTTTTATGACAGACAATTTTAAAATTTATTTGTTTACTGGCGAGAAAAATAATTAAAGAAATGGGGGATTTGGTCGAAAGAATTGATGAAAGAAAAGTAAGCGCTGCATCAGGCGTGATTTCAGTATTTCTGGGAAGTTTTAGATTATAAACTACAGATTCAGCCATGATAATGATTCATTATATAGTATAATATTTATTATATGTTTATTTTTAGAAGCATTAAAAGATTTTTGGTTGGGTGTTTATTAATTGTGGTCATCCTAATTATTTTAGGATTAATTTTTAGCGGAGTAATTATTAAAAAAGTAATAACTGGAGCAATTCAGCAAAAAACTGGAGTTTCTGTAAATGTGGATAATAATAACAAGAGCTTGACTTATACAGATCCAAAAACTGGGCAAACCCTTTCAATTGGCAATAATAAAATTCCAGATAACTTTCCTAAGGATTTTCCTATATATCCAGGCAGCAGCGTCACTACATCGCTTTCTGGAAATCAAAACGGACAAGGGAACGGATACTGGCTTACTTTAAACACCAAAGATAGTGTCGATCAAGTGATTTCTTACTATAAAACAAACTTGCAAACAAACGGATGGAGCTATCAGGACACGACTGGATCTGGAGTCGGGACAAATTGGGTAGTAAGCAAAAACGATTTAAGCGGATACATGACAATTGAAACATTGAACAATCAAACTTCTATTATTATCGTTTTGGGAGTTGCAAGCCCTGAGCCTGCATCTAAATAAAAATAAATTTGCCCAGCAAAGAGAGAATTAAACTTCAAGATTAATGACTTGCAAATTATTCATTTCTTAAAAATTTAATAACTGCTCTTTACAGTCCAGCGCCATTCTCCAGAACATCTTTTGTGCTTGCATTCTGCACTAAGATATTCCTTCGAATAGAGCTGGAGTGGGAGGACTAGACTAGCTCTTCGGAGTGAAAATGTATGAATGTTCGAGCGTTCCGTTATTACCGAGAATGTCTACTTCGACAGTATCGGACGGTTTGACTCTGAAGAGAGTGCTTCCATCGAAATCGCTGTCAAAGACAACTTCTCCGTTAACAAGAACACGCATATGCGGCGGATCACAGCTCGCTTCAGCGAAGATTTTCGTACCATCACTGCTACGCGAAGCTGCAATATCACCACTCACACATTCCGGGTGCAACGTTGGTGACGGTATTGGCGTCGGCTGAACACCGTGTTCGTTGCAATAGTCGATTCCGTTTACGACAGTTACATCGTAAACCTTAAAGGAACCGTCCGTCAGTTGAATGAACACCTCCATTCCAGTTTGCAACTTGTGGGTATCGAAAACTAACCCACGTTTATCCGGCGTAAATGAATCAAATGGCACATATCCTGCCATCCAATACGTTTGACCATCGTATACGCCAAACGCTAGCGCAACAGGTACTCCAAAAGCAGCGTTATAAACTTCGCATCCATCAGCTCCCGGCGTCCATTTCCTCGTTGCGGTCATTGTTGACGTTACACTAGGCGCAACTGTCGGCGTGACACTTGGTGATAACGTGTCACTAGCGGTCGGAAATGATGTAATCGTCGCGCTTGGTACCGATGTCGCTGTATCTGATGGCGTCAACGTGTTCGTTGGCGTATCAGACGGTTGCTGCGTGTTTGTCGGTGTCAGCGTCAATGTTGATGTATCGCTTGGCGTCAACGAACTTGTTGCTGTGTCACTGGGCGTATCGCTCGGTGTAACTGTGTTCGTCGGCGTGTCACTTGGCGTAACAGTTGGTGACGGCGTATCTGTTGCCGTATTTGTCGCTGTATCCGTAGATGTGCTGGTTGCCGTATTCGTCGGCGTATTCGATGGAGTGCGCGTGGATGTCGCGGTCGGCGTTGCCGTGTGGCACGGACCAACCGTGAAATCGTACGTTGGCGAATACCCTTGAACATCATTCAGGTCGTCACTGCTCACAACGTGAATATGCACCGTATGAGACAATCCATCATCTGGAACACTGAAAAAGTGAGAGTAAGACGACCCGAAATTAATGTCTGTTTGACTCACTCCGTCGATGGAGTAGTGGATAACGTTCCCACTGTTCGGATAGCTGCTCAACGTTAACTGTACCCCAGAACATGAAGGTGTCGCTGAATGGTTATGTCCATAATCTGGTTTTGGTTGCGGTCGCGCAATTGCGAACACAAACAAACTAAATACAACAAGGAATCCTACAAGGAAACCTCCCAACCATGTTGCTCTTTGCTTTCGAACCTTCTGGTTCATCTTGTCCTCCTTGGACAATAACTAAAACATAGCTGTTAATGTGCTACGCCTATAGTATAGCATTTTGAGGATTAAAAATTAAATTAAAAAATATGAAATGAGTTTGTTGACTTTAGAAAGTCACATCCCCGCAGGAGTAGTATGTAGAGGATTGAGCGACTGATTTGTGGACATTAATTGCAAGCGGCATCATGGATTTTAATTGATCCATAGTAACATTTAGAGTAGTTGTGGAAGTTCCATTCATAACCGAGGTTAATGGATATTTAATTGCTCCTGGATTTGGACAACTTCCGAGGTGAATATGAGCTGGCTGTTCAATTCCTTTTGGGAAACCTGCCATATTTAAGGTAACAACAACCTGACCATTTACTTCTTGAAGTGTTGCAGTTCCGCTTTCGCCAGATTTATTTTGGGTATCAAGAGCAACTGTGACAACTGAAGGAGTTGGGGATGGAAGAGGCATTATTGGTTGATTTTTATAAGCAAAAATAGCAAAGAAACCAACGATTAAAGCAGCAGCTGCGGCAAGAAGCATCAAAGCTGTGTCGTTTGATTTACCAAACTTTTTCTTTTTGCTTTTAGCCATAATTCAGTATTTATCTTTTTAAAGTATTGTGTCAAGAGGGGATTAGAATTAATATTAATAAGAATGTGGCTTACTTTGGCTTTTGGATCAGCATTTTTTGCAGCACTTGTTGCTATTTTTGGGAAAATTGGATTACAAAATATTGATTCAACTTTTGCAACAACAATTCGTGCTTTTATAATGGCAGTTTTTTTGATTGGGCTTTCTTTAATCCTGAAGAAATTTGAAGGATTTTCTTTAAATTCGCTGGAAACTCGCGACTGGATTTTGATTGTTTTATCCGGAATTGCAGGAGCTTTATCGTGGCTTTGTTATTTTGCAGCTTTAAAAATGGGGCTTGCATCACATGTTGCCGCAATTGATAGACTAAGTTTAGTTTTTATTGTAGTTTTATCGATTCTTTTTTTGGGTGAGGGGATTAATACAAAAATAATTCTTGGAGCAGTTATTATGACAATTGGCGCTATATTAATTACAGTATAAGCAAAGCTTGTGACGATTACATCATGAATAATTTATCAACACAGCACTGCGTCCCTTGCGAAGGAAATGTTTCCTGCATGATTCCTAAAGAAATAGAGGATTACAAAAAAGAATTAAAGCTTGATTGGAAAGTGATTGACAACAAAAAGTTATCATATGAATTCAAATTTAAAGATTTTAAAGAAGCAATGGAATTTGTAAATAAAATTGCAGACATTGCAAACACCGAAGGACATCATCCTGATATTTATATTTTTTATAATGTTGTTCGAATAGAGCTTTGGACTCATGCAATTAACGGTTTATTTAAAAATGACTTTATTTTGGCTTCTAAAATTGAGGATTTAGTTGCTTCTTGATGAGTAATAGGGTATAGTTATTCAAGGCTAATTAGCCTTATTTTTATGCCAGACGAACCTTCAAAAAATAATATCGGAGAAATACGCGACGTCGATATTACAGAAGAGCTTTCGAAAAATTACCTTGATTATGCGATGAGCGTCATCGTCGCTCGCGCACTTCCTGATATTCGAGACGGACTTAAACCAGTTCATAGAAGAATTTTATATGCAATGTATGATATGGGCTTATTAACTAGCGGATATCGTAAATCTGCAACAGTTGTAGGAGAAGTTTTAGGTAAATATCATCCACACGGAGATATGGCAGTTTATGATGCTTTGGTTCGTATGGCTCAGAATTTTTCTATGCGATATATGCTTGTTGACGGGCAGGGGAATTTTGGAAGCGTCGACGGCGACCCGGCAGCTGCGATGAGGTACACAGAGGTCAAACTTCCAAAGATTGCCGAGCCAATGCTTGCCGATATTGATAAAGACACAGTCGATTTCACAGATAATTTTGATGCGACAATGAAAGAACCGGCTTTTTTGCCAGCACTTTTGCCAAATCTTTTGTTGATGGGCTCTGAAGGAATTGCTGTAGGTATGGCAACAAAAATTCCAACTCATAATCTTAGCGAAGTAATTGACGGAGTAATTGCAACAATTAAGAAAGGAAAGCAGACTGTTGCCATAGAAGAGCATCAAAAAGAAGCTGAATTTTTTATAAATAAAATTAATTTGATGGCTGGAAACTTAAACGAAAAGTTTACTGAGGAAGAACTTCGACCTAAACACCTTGGGTTTGATAGCGATATTACTACAGCTGAGCTTACAGAATATATTTTAGGGCCGGATTTTCCAACTGGCGGAGCAATATATGATGCAAAAAGCCTAGTTGATGTTTATGAAACAGGCCGAGGAAGAATAGTTGTGCGAGGAATTGCTGATATTGTGGAGGGCGCCAAAGGAAAAACACAGATAGTTATTACTGAAATTCCATATCAAGTAAATAAAGCTAGCTTGGTTGAGCAGATTGCAGACTTGGTTAAAAATAAAAGAATTGTAGGAATTTCAGGGCTTCGTGATGAATCTGACAAAGACGGGCTTCGAGTTGTTGCTGATCTTAAGCGTGATGCAAAACCAAAATCTGTTTTAAATAATTTATACAAATACACAAGACTGCAAACGACTTTTCCAGCAAACTTTGTTGCCTTAGTTGATGGGACTCCATACACAGTTACCCTAAAACAAATTTTAGTTGAGTATATAAGGCATAGACAAAGAGTAATTGTTCGTCGCACTATTTTTGAATTAACTTCTGCAAAGCGCCGTGCTCATATTTTGGAAGGGCTTAAAATCGCTCTTGATAACTTGGATGAAGTAATAAAAATCATTCGACAAAGCAAAACTCAAGATGAAGCAAAACAGAATTTGATGGAAAGATTTGGATTTAGCGAAATTCAAGCAACTGCAATTCTTGATATGCAACTCCGTCGCCTTGCAGCTCTTGAGCGAGAAAAAATTGAACAGGAATACAAGGAAATGATGGAATTAATCGATAAGTTAACTGCGATTTTGAAAGATCCAAAGAAAATTTTGGGAATTATTGAAAAAGAATTAGGAGAAGTTAAAGAAAAATTTGCAGACAAAAGAAAAACTAAAATTTATAAGCAAAAAATTGGAGAAATATCTGAGGAAGACTTGATCGCCAAAGAAGAAACTTTAATTACAATTACAAAAACAGGTTATATCAAAAGATTGTCTTCAAGCTCTTTCAAATCACAACACAGAGGAGGAAAGGGAGTAAACGGAATGGCAATGAAAGAAGAGGATGAAATTGATCATTTACTTAGCGCGACAACTCACGACATGATTTTGTTTTTCACAGACAAAGGAAGAGTTTTTGGCACTAAAGCCTGGGATATAACGGAGGGAACAAGACAATCAAAAGGACAAGCTCTTGTGAACTTAATTAATTTAGAGCAAGGAGAACAAATTAGATCAATTCTTGCGCTTGACGGAACGGCAAAACATTTAATTATGGCAACAGCAAAAGGAGTAATTAAGAAAACTTCCGTTAGTGAATTTGCGAATTTGCGCACCAATGGGCTTATTGCAATAAAACTCGATAAAGATGATCAGCTAGTATCAGTTCACGCAACAAGCGGCGAAGATTTTATTTTGATGCTTACTAAAAATGGAAAATCTATTAAGTTTCCTGAAGCAAATGCAAGAAGCATGGGAAGAGCTACAACTGGAGTGCGAGGAATGAAACTTGCTGCAGGAGATGCAGTAATTGGAATGGAAGTATTCCCCATGCGCGAGGCAAAAGTGGAAGACGGAAGACGCAAAATTTTTAGACATATTTTGACAGTATCTGATAATGGACTTGGGAAACGAACAAGGGTTGACTTATTCCCAACTCAAAAACGAGGAGGAAGCGGAGTAAAAGCAGTAGTTGTTACAGCAAAAACAGGACAACTGGCAACAGCAAGGCTTGTTACAAATGAAATTTCTCAAGTGATTATTACAAGTAAACATGGGCAAGTTGTAAGACTTTCTCTAAAAGATATTCCAGAATTGGGGAGAGCAACTCAAGGAGTAATTTTAATGAGATTTGCTAAAAAGGGAGATTGTGTTGCTGCAGTTACTACAATAAGTAAGAGTGGGGAAGAAGAGGAATAAATTATTTTCTTTCGGGATTTCCGAAATTAGGCTTTTCGATTCTTGATTTAGCGGTTTCAAATTCTTTCCAAAATTGATTAAAAGGGATTATTTTCACAACTTCTCGTTCATCTAAAGTAAATTGCATCGGTTTTTCATTTTCAAATCTAAATTTGCTTGAGTTTCTGGAATATAAATCTAAAACACCGACTTCTTTAGAAACATCATAGTTTTTGTTTTGATCAGTACCTTTTGCAAATTTAATTGCTAAACTTCTCATTGCATTAAGATACCCACCCACATCGTAAGGGTGATCAACCCCTAGCCCTGCTATTCTGCGGCTGCCCGCACCGTAAATATAATCCTCACTTAATCTAGCATTTGCTGACAGTGAGTTTTCTAAATCTTTTTCCCAAGGTTTGTCCTTTTTGTATAGAACAATTTCATTATCTCTTTCCCAATATCGCCGCCAATCCTTGATTGTCCTGTATATTGAAACTCTTCCATCTTCTTCTCTTTTAATACTCCAGACAATGTTTGGCATCCACTGCCTAGTGTCTTTTTCTGATTTTTTAATAAGCCACGTTCCTGGCTCTTTTGATTTATAAGCTTCTGTTAAGCCTGCAAGCAAAGCAATATCATTTTCAGCAAGTCTAAATTCATCTTGTTTTTGTTGAATTGGCTGACCAAAGAAATCTGTATTTCCAAAACCAAAAGGATTTTGCCTCCCTAAAAAATCGTTTAGATCGTTTGTTTGTGGCCAACTAGATGCAGGTGTTTGAGATTGGCGTCCTTCAATATTTTTTGGCTTAAACGAGATTAATGACTCATCATATCTTCTTCGTATTTCCAAATTCTTATCGTCAGTTCTGCCTTTGCCGAGTTGTTCATATGCATTATTTAGAGCTTGAAATTTTTCTTTATCTCCCTCGTCAGAGTCTGGGTGCAACTCTTTTGCAGTTTTTCTAAATGCTTCGCGTATTTCGTCTGCTGCTGCATTTTTATGTATGCCAAGAATCTCATAAGCTGTTTTCATATGTATATTTTATCAAAAATAGAGGATTTGTGCTAGAATTTGCCTAGAAATGAAAACTTTCGTATTACCTGGATATTCTACAAAAAATAAAGAGTGGGCAATTGACGCCGCAAAAGAAGTTGGCGGGGAGATATTTGAGTGGCAGCATTGGAATGAACCAATTGTAAAATTTAATGCACAAAAAGAAGCTGAAAGATTGATTGAGAAAATTAGTAGTGAAAAAGTTAATATCGCTGCAAAGTCTATTGGAACTTTAGTTTTAGTGCGAATGCTGACTAAAAATAAAGATGTGGTAGGGAAGATAATAATGTGCGGCGTGCCAGTAAATGATATTGATGAAAATGATTTGAGCTTCTATAAAATTCTTGCTGATGTAAAAGCTGAAGATATTTTAGTTTTTCAAAACAGCGAAGATGAACACGGGCAGTTTGAAAAAACCAGAAGATTTTTAAATGAGATTAATCCAAATATAAAAATAATTGAAAAGCCTGGAAGTACTCATGATTATCCTTATTTTGATGAATTTAAAGAGTTTTTATCTTCGTAAATTTTTCCAGCTTTTCAATTCGATCTTCATGAGAATTTATTTTTTGATGAAGACCGCTTAAGGTTGTTATTTCTTCACGAACGGTTTTTAGTTCACTTAAGAGTTCATCTTCTTTTGCATAAAATTCTTCTTTGGTCGGTAAATGATTTATATTTTTTAGAGTTATCAAGCCTTTTTCGTCAATTTTCTTGTCAAGCATTATATCTAAATGTTGATCGAAATTTTTCCAAAATTCTTCATTGAAGATTACTTGTTGTTGAATTATTTTCTTGGTTTTCATAACTTAATTATATATTATATCTTTTATTGTCAATGACTTTTTCCATGGAAAGCTTCGTGGACATCTTTCATTTGTTTATTTGTCACATGAGTATAGATTTGAGTTGTAGAAATATTTTTGTGGCCGAGCATTTCCTGGACACTTCGCATATCAGCTCCTGCAATTAATAAATCGGTTGCAAAACTATGCCTTAATGTGTGCGGTGTTGCTTCAACTGGAAGTTTTACTTTATGGGAATATTTTTTGACAATTCGCTGAACACTTCTTGGAGTTAAACGCATTTTTTCATCAGGAAGAGTTATATCTTTTTTGCCTTTGTGATGAATGAATAAAGGCTTATACATATCATCACGAGCTTTGATATAAATCGCAAGCCAGTCAGCAGCGCGGGGGCTTAAAAAGACAACTCTTGCATGTCCGCCTTTGCCAATAATTCCAAATTCCCTGCGGTCTAAATCTATTTTGTCGCGATTTAATTTAATAAGTTCACTCACGCGAAGACCTGTTGAAAATAAAACTTCTAGAATTGCTTTATCACGTTTTCCTTGAATAGAACTTAAAGAAGGTGCATTTAAAAGTCTTTCGACTTGCTCGGCATTTAGAAACTTTACCTGGCGATCTTCGACTTTTGGTAAATCAATTTTTTCCGGAGTTAATACCTGATAATCGTTTTTGATAAGCCACTTTAAAAAACTTCTCATCGCAATCATATGATAGCTTTGAGTACGCTTGGTGAGATGGTGGCCTTTTGGATCAGCAAAGTTTGATAAAAATAAACGATAATCAGAAATCAATCTTGAAGTTATTTCATCTGAGGTTGTTCCAGCCATCCAATTATTAAAACGAGTCAAATAATGGCGATAATTGCGAAGGGTTAGGGGAGAGCTGCCTTTTTCTATTTGGAGATAATCTAAAAATTGATCTATTTTTTTAGGAAGATCAATTTTTTCTAAAACTGCAGGCATTAAGTAAAATTAACACGACGTGAAATATTTGTCAATGTGCGACACAAAGTATTTTTTAAATTATTAAAATAAATTTAGTTTATTTATATAAATTCAAAAATTATTTTACAAAATATATTAATTATTTTTTGTAATTTATTGTTTAATATTTACATATTCACAAATTTAAAATTTTAAAAATTTAAGCTATACAAACAAACTTTAATAAAGTCTTTTATAGATAATAGATGATAAACAATTCGCTCAAAAGAGACTTCATATAATGCGATTTAAGACCTGTCATATTTTAAGGACGATATTAGTATCCTTTATTAACAATGGGGATAAAAATAGTTTCCCAAATTATCGGGATTAATTGATTAATTAAGCCTGATAAATATAAAAATTTTTAGAGATTCAAACTGGAGAGAATTTAAAGAAAAAATTAATTTATGATCATGATTATAACTGTGATGCCTAAGCAAACTTAAATGATAAATACAGCACTTCTCTATATAGTATATATAATACGTCGCAAAAGTATTATTGTACGACTATGTTTAATTGAACACATATCGTTCGGGTTAGTGTCGCAATTGCTTATATATACTTACTCAAAATAATGAAGCAAAATTAAAATAATTTTTAGATATTAATTTACCTCACTTCTCCAAGAGGAGTTTAAATACAAATATTTAACTATGTACAAACTATATCATTTCATGAAAACTCTTCTCTACTTTGTGTGAAAATATGTCCTATAATTACCTATAATATTTCTTAAACAGTATAATTACACTCCTCTACTTCAACCCCAGTGGGTCGCTAAAAACATAATAAAGAATACGATTACGCCTACGATCAAATGATCTCGAACTGTTAATTTGAAAAGCCGATCTTCAAGCTCAGCCTGGCCTAGGCCCAAGAGGACATAAATACCAATTGTAAGAAAAACCGAGCCTACAACCACAGTTACGGGCCAAAAATAAAGTATAATCCCCACTTCTGTCAAAGCTAGGGTAAAAACTCCTGCGTATAAAAACATTTTATTTAAATTCAGATTTTTGATTTCTATCGAACTTATCCAAAGGCCTTGAAGAAAAAGAAACATTGAAATTAAAGCAACACCAAGGGCTGTGATAAAAATATTTGCCTTAATAGAAATAAGAGCGTTGTATAAAAGAAAGCTTGTTACATAAGTTAAGATAAAACCAACAGAACGAGCACCACGAAAAAGCGGAATAGTTTTTCGCATTGAAACTGTAAAAATATTTTCAGTTCTACATAATACATAAATCCCTAAACCAAAAAGAATAACGACAGGAAGCCTGGCAAATATGCTTGTCGGGATTAAAAACCAAAAAATACCAACTCCAAGAGTAAAAAGCGGAGGCAAAATAAGCGACAATAAACTTTCATTAATCCCCAACCCTTCCCAAAGAGAAAAAACAAATAAAATGATTGTTGCAAAAGTCAAAAAGAAAATTGATAAGAGACGGGATTGGTCAGGAACAAAATTAATACCTAAAAATCCAAGTGACAAAACAATTGAGGTGATAATAAATCTTACTTCCTTAGAAATTCGCATTTGTGAAGACTTTTTGGACGTCGTCGTGATTGTCAAAATTCTCTAAAAATTGTGTTACTTGTGCACTTTTATCCGGTGTAACATCTGAGAAGTTTATTGGCTTTTGCATCAACTCTGCTGAGGTTACTTGAAAACTATTTTCTGTTAGCTTTTTTTGCATTTCATTTAATTTATTTGGTTCGACATAAATTTCCAATTCTTCACCAACATCTTCAAAATCCTCTGCTCCTAAATCAATTAATTTTAATAGGTCATCATCTGAAGCAGTTTTTTTAATTACAAGTAATCCCTTTGGAGCAAAGTTAAAGGAAACAGAACCAGGATTTCCCATCTTTCCCCCATTTTTTTCAAAAAGATTTTTTATTTCTGCGTTTGTTCTATTTCTATTATCAGTTGCTACTTCAACTAAAACCGCAGCACCTCCTGGAGCAAAACCTTCATATAAAACTTCTTCCAGTTCTCCCCCACTACTTGCTTTAGAAATTGCACGATCGATATTTTCTTTAGGCATACTTGCTTCACGCGCTTTTTCTATTGCGATTCTTAATTTGAAATTTGCATCTGGATCAGCTCCGCCTTTTGCTGCAATTGTAATAGCTCGGGAAAGTTTTGAGAAAACTTGACCACGAGCGTTATCTTTTAATTCTTTTTGACGTTTAGTTGTAGCGTAATGAGAATGACCTGACATTTTTACTTATTATACTCTTGACATAAATAATAGACAATTTATACTCAATCAAGTTGACAACATAAAAATGGAATCAGATCTTGCCCATGAAGCCATAAGCGCAGCACTTTGTTGCGACTGGGAAAAAGCTACACTTCTTAATTTAGAAATTTTAAAAAGCAGACCAGAAGATATTGATGCAATGAATAGACTTGCTAGAGCTTATGCTGAAAGCGGAAATATAAAAAAAGCTACAGAACTAAGCGAAAAAGTATTGAAAATTGATGCGAATAACACAATTGCTTTAAAGTGTGTTGAAAAATGGAAAAATTTCAAGCCAGGAAACGGGACTAATCATAAAATTGCAAAAATTAGTTTTATAGAAGAACCTGCAAGAACAAAAATTGTTAGTTTAACTAATTTGGGAGATAAAGAGACAATTATGGAACTAAGCTGCGGAGACGCCGTTAAAATTGATGCGAGCCTTCATAAAGTAAGCGTTGCTACTTTTGACGATAAATATATCGGGAGATTTCCTGATAATATTGCTTTGAAATTTATAAGTTTATTTAAACTTGGCGGCGAATACGAAGCGTCAGTTAAAACGGCTGACCGAAGCAGTGTAAAAATATTTGTGCGCGCACTTAAAAACGGTTTCTAAAAATTTCCCCAATATCTATTTGAATGTCAAAATTATTTGGTGCTTTGGAATAGCTTTTGTCACATGAGAAAATTTTTGCAATTTTATCGACTGCAGCCTGAGTTTGCCCTGTTATTTTGCAATCAAGCGATTTGTTGACATCCATATTTTGGATTGATGCAACGTTTGCACCTAAAGCTTCAACTGTCTTTGTGACAATTCCCGATGCAACTGAAGTTGAAGTGTAATCGTTTATCAAAACATTTAGATTTTTACTTGCTAAATTTGTATCTACCAAAAAAGATTCAACACTTGTGGGAATGTTATCTGTAATTGTCCAGCCCAAAGATCCGTCTGTTAATTTCGCGCGAGAAAGCTCACTTGTATCTTCAAGGCTGGTCGTGATTTTTCCATTTGCATTGACTGCTATCGCAAAATTTGCCATGCGTAATTTATCAAATACAGATAAATTAGAAATGTCTGGCTTAAAAAAGGTACTTAATTCAGATAAAATATTGCCATTTGTTAATTTTATAAAATCAGGACCAGACCAATCTGTAATTGGAAAATTAAAAGACTTTATAAGAGTATTTTTTAAAAAAATTCCTCCTAAATTTTTATCATTCCCCAACTTTGAGATGCTTCCCAATTTCCATGTCCCTAAATTATTTGCAGCATTTACTTCAACTTCTGCCGGAGCTACCAAATAACTGATTGAAGATGTTCCTGGATCTAAAACAGTTATAGTTACAATTCCTGCAGAATCTTCGCTTGCAACTAGAATTTTTGATTTGCCATCCCAAGAAGAATTAGCTGATAGCAAAAAATAAAAAATAGCAACAATAGTGAAAAGGATTGCAAAAACGATAAAAAATAATTTTAAATGAGATTTTTTTGGCGGTTCTTCGACTATGGCCTTTTTGGAAGTTTTAAGATGATGGAGGTCCTGCATGGCAACTTACATATTAGCATGAGAAAGGCGAAGTGATTTTAATTTTTTATTTACCTCTTCTTTGTTTCTACCAGAGTTAATCAAGATACTTTTAACAATTGAAATAGCTGCTTCAAATTCTGGCTGAACAACTTTTTGAACTTTAAGATCAAGTAATTTTTTAATATCACTATCAAGATGCGCACGAACCATAATTTTTAAATCTGGATAATTTTTCTTACAATATGCAACAATTTCTTCCTGAGCAACTGGATCAGGAATACTAATTATGACAGCTTTTGCATTCTTGACCTGCGCTTCTTCAAGCATCTCTGGAACGGAAGCATCACCATAAAGCGCATTGTCGCCTTTTAGTTTTGCTTCATGAATTACTTTATGATTGTAATCAATAATAATAAAATCGACTCCAATTTCTTTTAAAGCTTTTCCAATCCATTTCCCCATTCTGCCAAAACCAGCAAGAATAATATGATCTTTTAATTCAGGTTTATTATCTTCGCTTTGCCTTGTTCCTCCTACAAAAAATTTATGAATAGGACTATTTTTAGTTTTTTCTTTAATAAAATTCCAAATTGGAGTAAGCTCTTTAAATAAAACTGAGGAAACAAGAAGAGTGACAAGCGTTGTTGAAATTGCAATTTGAGTTAGATTTGAATCTAAAATTCCAAGCGCTTGGGCAAGCAAAAACAACACAAAAGCAAATTCCCCTACTTGTGCAATTCCAATTGAAACGGCGATCGCAGTTTTGCCGCGAACTCCAAATAAAAGATTTAATAAAAAAGTAACGAGCGCTTTTATAAAAATAATAAAGACTGTCAAAATTAAAATTGTGAAAAAATGTGTAAAGACAAAAATTGGAGAGACTAAAAACCCAAGCGATACAAAAAATAAAGTTACAAAAATGTCGCGAAGTGGGCGGGTTTCGCTAAAAATGGCATGATTCTCCTGAGTTTTGGAAATAACGACTCCGGCCAAAAATGCGCCAAAGCTTGCAGAAATTCCAAAAAGAGTTACCAAACTTGCAACACCAAGCGCTAAAACAATTGCAAGTAATAATAAAAATTCACGATTGTTGGTTTTAGCTACAAGATGGGTAAGATAGGGAGCAACTAATTTTCCAATCAATAAAACCAACCCTAAAATCAAAACTGTAGTAAGCAGAGAACTTAATGCAACACTTCCCCAGGAGTTATTTTGTAAAGTCAAAGTTGGTAATAAAACAACTATTGGAATAACTGCTAAATCTTGAACTAAAGCCCAGCTGGTAAGAATTTCATAATGAATTGTCCCCTCTTCCTGGCGGTCAGAAAGAATTTTTACTATTAAAGCAGTTGATGACATTGAAAATGCAAGCGATAAAACCAAACTTGCAGCTGGAGCTATGTTCGCAAAAGTTACAAGACAAAAGAATAATATTGCAGTAACAATAATAATTTGCAAAATGCTGCCAACAATAGCTATTTTTCCGACTTTAATTAATTTTTCCAGAGAAATTTCGAGGCCAACTGAAAACATTAATAAAATAACACCAATCTGGGCAATATTTTGACTAGTTGAATTATCAAAAGAAAAAATTAAACCACCAATACTTCCAGCTAAAATATAACCAACTAATGAAGGGATTTTTAGAGCTTTAGCAATAAGACCACCGATTAAAGCCGCGAGAAGTATGAAAAATAATGTGGTAATCATTTATTTTTCAGTGTAGCAAAGAAGAGATTTAAAGAGAATTGGCTAAATTGAGAATTGATTGTGTTGGTGGAAGTCCTTCTTCTTCATTTCCCAAACCAATACGAAATACAATCTCTTTTAAATCCTTAAAATCGCCAGCTACTGCTCTAACAACCGAAGGTTCCATAAGTTCACCATATGCTGATAAATCTATTGCCATCATTAATCTTAATGCATCTAACTTTGCAGTTTCTTGAGGTAATATTCTATTTTCATATTTTTGCTTAATTTCATGAATTACCATATCCATGGTGTGTTCAGAATTACGAAGCTCATGTTCAATAAAAGGACTTGCCATGTTAATTATTATAATACATGTTTTGATATTTACAAAAATTTTTCAAATTCTTTTGGTAAATTGGTTTCTAATTTTATTTTCTTTTTTGTAACTGGATGAATAAATTCAATTTCTTTGGCATGAAGCATTAAGCGGCCAAAAATTTGTAAATCTTTTTTTGAAACTTTTCTGCCTGCATACAAAAAATCCCCCACTATTGGATGCCCTATATGTTTTAAGTGAACTCTTAATTGGTGAGTGCGGCCTGTTTTTGGATATAATTCGAGCAAACTATATTCTTTAGACCCTTCGACTTCGCTCAGGGTGACACTTCGTGCCACTTTATATTTTGTTAGTGCATCGCGGCCATTATCAATTACTCCAAATTTGCTTCTCTTCCAAGGAAGTCTGCCAATTTTTGCATTAATTTCACCAATGCCCTGCATTTCTCCATGAACCAATGCAACATAAACCTTATTTACTTCGCGATCAAAAAATTCTTTTTGTAATTCATGAAAAATATTTTCATTTTTGGCAACTAAAATAATTCCGGAAGTTGGCTTATCTAATCTGTGTACTATTCCGTTTCGTAACATTTTATTGTGGGCAATTTCAAAATCATAATTTTTATCAATCCAATCCTGGAGACTTGGCGCATCTGAAATAGTATTTGAATCGTTTACAACAAAGCCAGCTGGTTTATTTAGAGCGAGAATGTAATCATCTTCGAAGATTACTTGAGGATTGTCCATTATTTTTTCTTTTCGCAGGATACACAAAGCGAAGCTTGCGGATAAACCATCAAGCGATCTGTGTCAATCATCTTACCACAGTTTTCGCAGATTCCGTATTTACCCAATTTAATTCTTGTTAGAGCTTTACGAATTTCAATTCTTTTTTTATCAATCTGTTCACGAAGAGCTGATGTTGTCGCATGGCCAAATTGCTCCTCTGCTTCAGTGTCCAGTGCTGCATTATCATCTGCTCTTGCATGATTTGAAAAGGGATCTTCTTCTTTAAGATTTTTCTTTTGGCGATCTAAGACATGCAATTGATCTTGCAAGAAAGTCTGTACTGGGCGCAAGACTGACGACGGAAATTTTATTGGTTCTTCTTTTTTAGTTACTTTTGTTTTTGCCATTTTAGCTCCCTGACAAATTATACAACACTATGAAAAACAGAAAAGATGTAATACTACTTAATATTGCATCAAATTTGCCTACAAAGGATAGCATCATTGGATCTATTAATGCAAACACAACCCTAAAAAGAAAAAAGGCAGCTAAACAAACAAGCCCAGCAAAGCCGAGCTTGCCAGATTTATACCAATTAAATAATTTGTATTTTTTGGTCAAAAAAGAGAAAAAAGGAATCAGGGCAACAGTAAGAAGGGAAAAAATTAAAAGATAAACATCTTTTGTAAGCACTGCATTCACGATAAAAATAGTAAAAAGTAGAAACAAAGAACCAAGAGTTACAGCTTCAAGAGTTTCAAATAGGCGCAAGTTTAATTTATAAAAGGCAACACAAAAACCGATACATGAAAAAATAACAGCAGTCCAAAACCATATACCAGAAAAATTAAAAATATTTTTTAGACCATTAATGGATAAGCTTCTTCCAAGAAAGCCTAAAATAAAACCAAAAAGAAGAAAGCCAATTACAATAAACGCGCCAGAGAAGATCTGATCTGATGTGTAATCTTCTTTGAGGCTTTTCCAGAAAAAATATAAAAAGCCTAAAATTCCGACAGGAAAGCTAATAAAAATACTTACGTTTGACATGTAAACTCACCAAATTATATCATTTATGTACTTTATGCTTGAAACGCCTCATGTCGCAGTTGGCGCTGCGATTGCAAGTAAAATCCCAAACCCGTTTATTGCAATTCCCCTTGCATTTGCTTCACATTTTATTTTGGATATTACTCCACACTGGAATCCACATATCAATCGCGAAATTAAAAAGTATGGACATCCAACGAAACAAAGTATTAATATAATCAGGATAGATTCGGCTGTTGCTTTGGTTCTGGGAAGTGCACTTGCTCTTCATGCTGGTACGCCGATGCAAGCGGCAAATGTTTTAGCCTGCAGTTTTGTAGCAGTTACTCCTGATGTTGTTGAAATTCCATATTATTTTTTGCATAAAAAATATACTGTTCTTGAAAAATGGATTGCCTGGCAAAAATCTATTCAGGCTGATGCTGAGCCAGTCATTGGGCTTGCCACACAATTTATTATTGTTTTAGTTGCTTTGTTTTGGATATTCAGTTAATTATTTTAATTTCAAATCAAGTAACTTTGGAGGGTCATCATAGCCACTAATATAGGCAAAAAGTTCGTTATATTGAGGATTGAATTTCACTTCGTCAATTCCTTGTGCTGGATAGTTCCCTGAAGTTTGCACAACAATCTCGGGCATTTTATTTGTTGGAACAAATATTAGTAAATCATGATTAATAGAAGCAATAAAGTAAGCATTACCCTTCGAAAGAGTGAATTCTTTGCATTCTATAATATAACCTGATGATATTTCGGTCTTTGGATCAACTCCTCTTACTTGGGTAATATTTGATAGTTCTTTAATAATAGTTTGCGGGCTAATTGAGCAATTGTTGCCTTCAATAAGGCTACTATCAAATATATAAGAAGGGTTTGAGTCTGTACTCATTGTGAAATAACTTGACTCTAATGGCGGAACATAACTTGCATATGTATAGTCTTCATAGCTAAATGAAGTTATAAACCAAGTGATAAAAGAAATTATTGCGCCAAAAATAAATAAAAAAATCATGTATTTAATATGATTATGTTTTTTACTTATTTGCTCATCAGACATATTTAGTTAATTTTCTTACAAGAATATACAGTTGTTTCTTGAACTGGCCCTGCGGATGCATTTGTAGTTTGGACTAGATAGCCATTTATTTTTGAAATGTATAAACTTCCATACCGATCATACTCACTAATATCTTGGTTTGTTTCATTATCAATTTGGACTATTTCAGGTTTACTATCACTATTAGCAAAATTAAGAGATATTGTTTGACCAGCTCGAGAAACAGTTATTGTAGACTTGTAATTTCCTCTTGTTGAACCGATTGCATAATATGAACTATCCGGCGTGTAGGGATTAAAGTCGTTTTCTATAAATTCATTACAGTTTAGAGTTGTGAAGTTTTCTATATTATGCGGTTGATATTGGAGATAAACAGTAGCGTCATTATTTTTAATTAGTATGTAAATTATCAATATTAATGCCAAAAGTCCAAGAATAATTGTAATAATCCAGTGAAGTTTATGAAATTTTTCTTTTGTTTTCATTTATTTGCTCGTTCGACATAAGAGGAAGTTCTTGTATCAACTCTAATTTCTTCACCGACATTTATAAAAAGTGGCACTTTGATGATTATGCCGTTACTTAATTTTGCCGGCTTATATAAATTGCTTACTGTATTTCCTTTGACTCCTGGATCTGTCTCGACAACTGTCAAAACTACTTTTGGAGCAATATCAATTGATAAAACTTTTTCATTCCAAAAAAGTAAATCAACATTATCCCCTTCTTTTACAAAAGGTAATTCTTCGCTAATAACTGCGACAGGAACTTCTACTTGATCAAAAGTTTGTGGATCCATGAAAGTTGCTGTGGTTGCATCTTTAAATAAATATTGAAGGCGGCGCTTTGTGGTAATTAATTCATCAAATTTATTTTCAGTGCCTAGAGAAAGAGGCTGAGTTGTACCTGTTTCCATGTTTTTAACCATGAGTTTTACAGTTGCAGCTCCACGACCCATTTTGATTAATGAATAATTTACGACTTTGAAAGGTTTATCGTAATAAATAAATGTTTTGCCGTTTTTAAGATCTGTTGAATTTATCATTTGCAGAGGTATTATACCTCGCAGTTAGCTCATTTAGCTAGTTTTTAATAAGCGAAGCTTGTCACTATGATAAAATTAATGCTCATGTCGCTAAAAGAAATTACACACCCAAATTTACCAAGACAATTGTTGGCTGAAGATAATGTCAGACATGCTGAAGATAAATCAACAGAGTTGTTTTTTCAAATGATTGGCCGAGGTTTGAAACAACGAGAGGTCAGAAAAATAGCAAGACATGTCGGGCTAAACGAAAGAGATCCTTTCGGAAGGGATTTTTTTGAATTTTTGGACTAATACGTGAGATAATATGCGTAATTGCCGGGGTGGCGGAATGGCAGACGCGTAGGTCTCAAAAACCTATGGGGATAACACCTCGTGAGGGTTCGACTCCCTCCTCCGGCACTTACTAATAAAATGGAATTCGATAATAATCTAGATTTTGGAGAAATATTCCAAAGAGCAAAACAAAGACATCATGACTACTTTTTGCGTGCATTTTATGAAGGAAAATTAAGTAAAGAAGATGAAGCAGAACTTAAGCTAGCAATTGATCGCGAACATAATTCTATTGTACAACCTTTAGGAGCAGGTATTCCGTTTGAAGATGAACTTCATAATAATTAATATTTATTCCTTAGAATGTTTTGTGTCGCGAGGATAAAATCTTGTTCTGTCCCCATGGAATGATAACTTTATACTTCCTAGTGCACCGTTACGGTGTTTTGCAATATCAAGAGTGATATTTAATGGCTTTCCTGGCTCCTGATCTTCTGCATCATCTTCACGCCATAAAAACATAACAACATCTGCATCCTGCTCAATGCTTCCCGACTCTCTCAGATCTGAAAGCTGAGGGCGTTTTACACCGCGCTGCTCAACAGATCTTGATAACTGAGAAAGGGCAAGAACCGGAATTTTTAATTCCCTTGCAATATTTTTAAACCCTTGAGAAATTTCTGAAACTTCCTGGACGCGGTTTTCCAAATTACGAGACTTGGCCAACTGAAGATAATCGATAATTAATAAATCGATTCCATATTCAACTTGAAGCCTTCGCGCTTTTGTTCTCATCTCCAAAATTGATAAGGCTGGCGTATCGTCAATATAAAAAGGCGCCTCTGCTAATTCCCCCATCGCATTACTAAGATTTGTAAAATCTTCATCATTTAATTTTCCAGTTTTTAATTTCCATGCATCAATATCTGCTTGGGCAGTTAATAATCTATCAACTAATTCTTCTTTGCTCATTTCAAGTGAAAACATTCCGACAGATCTTTTTTCATTAACTGCTAGGTTTTGGGCAATATTTAATGCAAAAGAAGTTTTTCCAACTCCAGGGCGCGCTGCAAGAATAATTAAATTTGATTTTTGTAATCCTGCTGTCAGATCATCTAATTCTTTAAAACTTGTGGGGATTCCGCGAAGCCCGCTATCCATCTTATGTAATTCATCGAGGCGATCAAAAGAATCTGCAAGAGCGGCGCGAACCGGAGTGAAACTTCCGCCTAAAGAACTTTGAGTAAGAGAAAAGATTTCGCTTTCTGCTTTATCAAGAAGATCTTCTGCTTCCAAACTTTCATCAAAACTTAAATCAACCAACTTGGTTGCCTTGGCCATTAATAATCTTTTTGTTGCCAGATTTTTTACAATCTTTGCATATTGAGCAACATGGGCTGCGGTTGGGACGCTTCCTAAAAGCTCACGAAGATAATTTTGACCGCCAACTTCTTTTAAAGTTTTTCTTTTTTTTAAATTTTCCCCGACAGTAATAATATCTATAGGAGCGCGCTCTTCATATAAAGCAACTATTGCTTCAAAAATTTCTTTATGGCGATCGTCATAAAAATGCTCGCCTCTTATTATTTCGGCGACTTCTATAATTGCATCTTTATCAAGAAGTAATGCGCCTAAAACTGAAATTTCGGCATCGTTACTGTGGGGCGGGACATGTAAATCACTTTTTTTCGAGGATAACGGCATATTCTTCTTCGTTATTTATATCACCAAACTTGACAGAAAGCTTTGGTAGTTTTTCTGTTCTTAAACTTGATGCAGTTATAAAATCTTCAACCGGAGCAAGCTTTTCTGATAGCTCTGGAGTTAGTCCATCAAGACGATAATGCATCGGGACGACAATTGATGCGCCGACTTGCTTTTGCACTTGGGTTGCTTTTTCTGCATCAATTGTAAAGCTTCCGCCAACTGGAATCATCATAATATCAATTGGACCAATTTCTTTTACTGTTTCATCAGGTAATGTATGCCCAAGATCTCCAAGATGAAGCAATCTTAAGCCATCGATTTCAATTACATAAATAGTATTTTTGCCGCGCTCTGCTCCCTTTACCGCATCATGGAAAGTTGGCAAACCAATTATTGAAACGCCGTTTATTTCATATTCGCCCGGGCCATCGACGACGCGTTTCACATTTTCGACGTTTTCTACTTTGTCGTGATCGCCGTGGTGATGAGAAACTGTAACAATGTCTGCATCTACTTTCGGATATTTAATTCCAAGCATTTTGCCATCAAACGGATCTGTAACGACTGATGCATTTTTGCCTTTGATTTTAAAAGAAGCCTGGCCAAAAAAAGTAATATCCATGTAGGATTAAAATATCATCATCCAGCTTGACTTTCAAGGCCAACTTTGCAAAAATTCTCATATTCGATGCGCAAAGAAATATTGTTTGCCATTATTGCAGGCGGAGCTTTCGGGCTTTTAATAGCTTTTGGAGCATGGAAAGCTAATGCAATTTTAAAATCTAAATCAACTCCTTCATCCTCTTCTACTCCGTTAGCAAGCAATATCCCAACCGCAACAAGCAGTACAAATCAGGAATTTAAAATTGTTTTGCAAAATTTGGTTAATAATCAACTTGCAACTGATACACCAATTGCAATTTCTGGAACTACAAATCCAAACACATGGGTTGTTATTTCCGGAGAAGATGGAGATTCCATTATTGATGCAAGTACTTCAGGAGGCTTTAGTGCAAACACAGATCTTGAAGGCGGAGTTAATCAAATCATCGTTAGCGGATTTGATGAAAACGGAAATGAAGCTGATGCAAATTTAAACCTTGTTTTTTCAAGCCAATTTCAAAAAGATCCAACACAACAAGGAGAAGCACTTTCATATGTTGGGACAATTACAGATATCACAAATTCTGTAATACAAATTAAAAATGATGCTGGAGATATTGAACAAATAAATCCAACCGCAAGCGCTAATTTTATTGATACCCGTAATAATGATACAAAAATTATTAAGCAAACTGATGTTGCAATTGGAGATTATTTGATCGCGATGGGTTATAAAGATGCAAATAACATTTTGCAGGCAACAAGAGTCGTTGTATCTGATGCCGTAATTAAAACAGATAGAGTTGCATTTTATGGAATTGTGATCGATACAGAAACTGGAACTGTTACAGTCAAAAATCCAAATAGTAATACAACAGTTACTGTTACACCAAATACTGATGCAACAATTGCAGGAGATGATACTTTTTCACAAATTAAGACAGGAGACAAAATAATTGCTGCTGGAGAATTTAAAGAAGGAAATATTGATGCAAGAAGTATTCAGGTTTTAAAATGATACAATAACTATATGCAAAAAGGGCCAACAACACCAAAAGGATTTCGCGATATTAACCCAGAGCTTGCAAAGAAACGACGAGCTACGATGAATATGATCGCTGATGTCTTGGAAGGATTTGATTTTGTACCACTTGAAACTCCAACAGTTGAATTTGCAGAGACTTTAACTGGAAAATATGGAGATGAAGAAAAATTAATTTATAAATTTACAGACCGCGGCGGACGCGAACTAGCTCTACGCTATGACCTTACTGTTCCCCTTGCAAGATATATTGCCAACAATTTGAATGTAATTGCAAATGGTCCATTTAGGAGATATCAAACTGGGAATGTTTTTCGGGGAGAAAATACACAAAAAGGGCGTTATAGAGAATTTACACAATTTGACATGGATACTATTGGATCAACTGAGAAACGAGAAGATGCAAAAGTAATTGCTGCGGCAATTAAAGCTGCGAGAAAAATTGGACTAACTGATGCAAAGATGGCAGTTAATGACAGGAAAAACTTTAAAGATTTAAAAATTGAAGATATCAGAGAAATCGATAAGATGTATAAAATCGGCAAAGAAAATATTAGAAAAGATTTATTAGAATTCGTAGAACAAACTACATTAACTGATAATCTTAAGAATATTTTTGATATTTTAGAAAAAGAATTTGAATTAAAAGAAGGAAAAGACTTTTTCTTTGACCCGACACTTGCAAGAGGATTAGATTATTACACTTCAACTATTTTGGAATTAAAACCAAACGGACGCCCTGAAGAACAATCAATTGGCGGAGGTGGACGATATGATGAACTTATTGGAATGTTTGCAGAGCGAAAAATTCCTGCTGTTGGCTTCTCCTTTGGAATTGACCGAATAATGGAACTTATTTAAAAGATTTTTCCTGAATAAATTTTACAATCTCCCCTACTTGCATCCATAAAAGCGCCCATACCCAGACAAAAAGAATTTGAGTTAGAGAAATTTTCCCTGGCATTAAAAAACCAAAGAATGCGAAAAGAGTTGCAACTAACTGCGTCAGAGATGTCGCAATAACAACTTGCTTACTTGGCAAAAAATTCCACCAGTGTTTTTTTGTATGAGCAACGTAAATTAACATATGGCCTGAAACTGTGAGCTTTAGAAAATACATTGTTTGAATAACAGGCCAGGAGAGATTCCAAACATTTTTCATAATGAAAAATAAAATAAGACTGTTTAATACGCCTACTAAACCGAAGGCTGAGCTTAATGTAAATCTTTTTTTAACATCAATTTTTGCTGGACTATTAGCAATTTCAACGTTATCAAAGGCGAGAGAAATGATAGGAATATCGTTTAAAAGCGCGGCCAAAATTAACTGCAAAGCAGTAAGCGGATAAACTCCATATGAAATTCCAAGAACTGCAATTGTTACAATCAAACGAAGGCTTTCTGAAATCCTATAAAGAGAATAAGTATAAAGCCTTTCAAAAATTTTGCGGCTTTCTAAAATTGCATCTTTTATGACACTAATCCCAGCTGATAATAAAACAATATCGGCTGTGGCCTTTAAGACGCTTACTGCATTGGAAACAGCCATGCCAACGCTTGCAGCTTTGACTGCCGGCAAATCATTCACTCCGTCGCCGTTTGCTGCAACTGTAAAGAATTTTTTGGCTTTTTCAACAAGATCAAGTTTGTCTTCAGGCAAAATTTCTGCAAAAGCTGCTGTATTTTCAAAAAAAGCTGGGCTTATTGCATCAAAATTGGTTTTATCTAATTTGTCTTTTGTAATTATTTCTCCGTTTAGCTCTAGTTCACGAGAAATGTTTTCGGCAATTGCACGATTATCCCCTGTCACAATTGAAGAATTAATTCCGTTTTGTTTTAGAAAATTTAAAACTGATTTTGCATCCGGACGAAGCTCGTCAGATAAAGCTATCAGGCCAACTATTTTCAAGTTATTTTCTTTTTTGCCGTCTCCTGATGCAATTGCTAAAGTGCGAAAACCTTTTTGAGCGAGCGTTTCCACTTCTCTATTAAATTTGTCTAGGGTCTTTTTATCAATTTTGCAAAGACTAATGATAATTTGGGGAGCACCAATGCTTATAACCTGATCTTTATTTTCTTTTTGAATAAAAACTGTACTTCTTTTTCTTTTTGAGTCTGCTGGAATAAAATCTTTTTTAATAAATTTGGGAATATTTAAATGAAGTTCTTTTAATTTTTCGTTTATCGCAATATCGATTGGATTATCACTTTCAAGACCGGAAATAATACTTGAAAGAGACAAGACATCATTGTGAGTAAAGCCGTCGTAGGCGTAAATATCAGAAACAACAATTTTATTTTTTGTTAATGTTCCTGTTTTATCTGTTAGTAAAAAATTTACATTTGCTAAATCTTCAAGAGCTGAAAGACGGCGAATGATTACGTTTTTTTTGGCGAGATTAATAACTCCAAACTCGATAATCAATGTCATAACTGTGGGAAGACTGATGGGAATTCCTGCGATAACGAGGCTTAAATCAAGGGTTAAAAGCTCAAGAATCGGGGCTTTATGAATGATAAAATAAACTGACAAAACTACTACTGCAGTAAGACTTAGGAGGGTCAAAAATTTTGAAATGCTTAAAATATCTTTTTCAAGTGAACTTTGCTTTTTGATATTTTCGACAGAGAAAAGAGTTTTCCCAAAATGAGTATTTGTCCCAACTGCTGTAACTTTTATAGTTGCAATTCCTGATGCGACAAAAGACCCTGAAAAAACTTCATCGTTTATTTTTTTGTCTTTGGGAAGAGATTCTCCCGTTAGAGCTGATTCGTTAATCGATAGATGTTCTTCTCCCACAATTTTTGCATCAGCAGGAATTACTTCGCCTGAAGCCAATTTGACAACATCTCCAATTACCAAAAACCTGGAATCAATTTGAACCCAGACATTATCCCGCAAAACTTTTACTTTTTGATTGAGATGCTCATTTAATTTTTGAATTGCATTGTCAGCCTTATTCTCCTGCCAGAGAGTTATTCCTGTATTTAGAAACAATAACAATAAAATAAAATAACCGTCGAAAGTTTTTTGCAGAATAAAAGATAAAAATGACGCCAAAAGAAGCATTACAGCAATCGGAGAAATTAAATTTTTTAAGATTTTTTTAAAGATACTTATGTGTTTTTGCGGGATTTCATTAAATCCGTTTTTGGCGAGAAGCTCTTTTGCGGCGATTGAAGATAAACCTTGATCCATGATTTACATTTTTGCTTTTTTTGATAAAAATTGCAAAACTAAAATATATGAAATACAGATTTCGCGCTTTTGTTTTTTTAATTATTAGCGCTCTTATTAGCGGAATTGCAGGGCCTGTTATAAAACTTACTTTAAAAAATGTACCTGTTGATACGTTTCTTTTTTACAGATTTTTTATATCAAGCGTAATTGTAATTTTGCTTTTGCCTTTTGCAAAGTTAAAAATTCCCAAAAAGCCTTCGATATTGTTAAATTTTATTTTGTACGGATTTTTAAACTCGACAGTTGCACTTGGATTTTTATTTCTGGGGGCAAATAAAACAACACTTCTCAACTGGAGCTTGATTACACTTATTTCTCCAATTCTTACAATCCTTGCAGGATATATTATGCTGCATGACCGCATTTCCAGAAAGCTTAAAATGGGAATTTTAATTACCTTTTTGGGAGCTTTTATAATTTTAATCGGACCGTTTATAACCACTGGAGACAATGTCGGCGAAGTGTCTGGAAATATTTTTGTGGTTATTTCCATGATCGCAGGAGCTGCAAGCACCATAATTGTTAAAAATTTACTGCGCCAAGGAGAAGACCCTCTGAGCTTAAGCAATTTTTCCTGGGTTATTGGTTTTTTTAGCTTTTTAATTATTATTTTGTTTAACGGGAAGCTCGTGAATACTTTTGAAACAATTCAAAGTCTGCCAATACAATATCATCTTGGGGTTTTATACATGGCAATTTTTAGTGGCAGCATTGCTTATTATCTTGGGAATTCAGCTCAAAAAACGCTTAGCGTTAGCGAAGCTGCAGTATTTGGATATGTCCCGTCTGTAATTTCTGCGATTCTTGCTGTCATTCTTCTGGGCGATGCAATAACGGTTTATGTGATAATTGGAACAATAATTACTTTTGCAGGAGTATATCTTGCTGAAACTAGGCACAAGGTGGTATAATTTCATTATGAAAGCGAAGATTCACCCAAAATATTTTGATGCGACTGTAATTTGCGCTTGTGGCAATACATTTACAGTTGGCGCAACTGTGCCTGAAATTCATGTTGAAGTTTGTTCTGTTTGCCATCCTTTTTACACAGGGCAAATGAAATTTGTAGATACAGCAGGACGAGTTGATGCGTTTAACGCCCGTATGCAAAAAGTAAATGAAAAGAAAATCAGCAAGACTGAAAAGAGACGCTTGAAGCGCGAAAAGAAATTGAAAGAAGAATCTGCAAGACCAGAAACTTTGAGCGCACTTCGAAATGGTTGAAACAATTTATCTTGAAATCCGCGGAGCTACAGGCGGAGACGAAGCCAAACTTTGGGGGCAAGATCTCCTTCGTATGTATTCCCGATTTGCCACACGTAAGCTCTGGAAATTTGAACTTATAGATGAGGCAACTTTGAAGATTACTGGCGAAAATGTTTTTGCATTATTAAAAAATGAAAGCGGAGTTCATAGA
The DNA here is from genome assembly GCA_035549555.1 of Patescibacteria group bacterium. Classification (NCBI taxonomy): domain Bacteria; species Patescibacteria group bacterium. The sequence goes on along the minus strand of DASZQR010000010.1, from coordinate 138,980 downwards.
GTGCAGCGAGTCCCTTCCACTGAAAAGCGAGGACGCATTCATACGTCAACTGCAACTGTTGCTGTTCTTCCTCAATTAACAGAAACAGACATTAAAATAAACCCGCAAGACCTTGATTGGCAATTTATTAGAGCTGGCGGACATGGAGGGCAAAATGTTAATAAGGTTTCGACAGCTGTACGACTAACACACAAACCAACTGGAATTATGATTGTTGCAAGAGAAGAGCGATTTCAGCAACAAAATAGAATTATTGCGATGGATTTGCTTCGCGCTAAGCTTTGGGAAAAAGCAGAACTTGAGAAAGAAAGAACAGTTGCAGGATATCGTAGCGCGATTGGGCGAGGAATGAGAGCTGAAAAAATCAGAACTTATAATTTTCCACAAGACAGAGTAACAGATCACAGAATTCATAAAAATTGGGGAAATTTAGAGAAAATTATGGATGGAGAATTAGATAGAGTTGTGGAACTTACTAAGAATTAAATCCTTCTTTAATTAGAATACATTGACCCTTTAGAGATCCAGTGCCGAAAGTAAAATCATTTTGTGAATATAATGAAATTATATTTGGGATAGTTTCTGAAGTTATTGATTGGAAATGCTTAGCTCCACTTATTGAATCGTAATACGTTAAATCTATTTCAAAACGAACGTCTGTTTCATTTACCGTAATAATACTAGCGGCAACAGAAGTGTCTTGGGAAAGATCTATTGGTGCCTTGAGTACTTGTCCTTGTTGGGGAATCCACTGTGGATTCCCATTCGAATCTGTAGATAAATATTCAAATTGAACAAGCTGCTGAGAACGAGCTTTATTTACTGTTGGCATTATAAAATGTATTACTGGATTGTTGTCTTTTAACAGAAAAATTACAGCATGGGGTGGATTAATTAATTGCGGATCAGTAACTTGTATGATTGTTTGGAATTTTTCAGTTGTAATATTGTATTTTTTTGTAGAATAAATTGGGAGCCAATAAAAAATAGATGACGTAGGTTTTCTGCAGTACTGATTATTTTCTAAGCTATAGCCTTCATGTAATATTTCATTATTTGTTTTATTTGCTATGGTATTTTGAGTTGGTACTGACTCGACTGTTGAAGTTTTTGCAATATCAATTTGAGGATTAAGTGAATGAAAAAATGCAGTAAATCCACCATAACTTATTAAAAACGTGCCAAGAAAAGCACCTATTGTCGCTTTGAATATAGTATGCGCAAGATCGTGGATTTCCTCAATCAGAAAGTTGCAAATTATTTTAATTAGTTTGGAGAACATCGAGGGAGGCTTGAAGTTTTGCATGGCATACTTACGGGAGTTTGATTATATAGACTACTCCTATCCCTTCTAGCTCTCTTTTTTCCCAAGTGTATCTTCCTTTGATAGCCTTTGTATCTATATTGTATGTTTTGAAAAAACTCGTGGCGATAACTGAGGCGCCTTTCCCTTCAGGATTCTTCATAATCGTAAATTTATTAGGTTCTTCTTCTAAGTTTGTGAAGTGTAGCGCCACGACTTTTTTATTTTCGTCATAATATATTACTAAGTAATTATTGTTTCCTACTTGTTCATCAATATAAAACTTGGTAGGAAGTCCGAAAGACTTATTGCTAGTAATAGTTATTCTGTTTTCTAATCTTTGACCTACACCTTCAAATTTTTTAAAACTGTAATCTTCCATATGTTTTCATTATATATTCTCCTTATCTATTTTACAAGTGAGTCATTACAAAGATTTTTAAATTTTATGTATTAATTAACGAGGAATTAAATTTATAAAGTGAATTGTCAAGAAGTTTTTGGTTTTATTTTTTCTTCAACTCTAGCAATTTCTCGTTCTGGTATGACACGATCTCCACCTGTAAGATTTTCTGTAAAAATAATATTTTTCCCATCTTTGCGTACAATGATTTGAGTAAAATGGCCATTTGGACCACAATCATGATCATCACCAATAAATTCATCTGACGGTACACGCTCACCTTTACCTAAAAAATCATATTCACTCATAATTAATCAAATTTTAGAACTGCTGATGAAATTTTCAAGAATTTTTTAATATTGACAGGGTGATTATAATTAGGATAGTCGGCTTAAATTACTGATTTGAAGTATCAGCTGCAAGAGTTGCTGTGAGATTTAAGGTCTGGCCGTTTCTCCAAACTTCCATAGACAAACTATCCCCTACTTTTTTACCATTTATTATTTGTGCAAGTTTGCTTGTTTGTGTGCTATCAGATGAACTATTACTTGATGAATTATCATTTAAAGTCTGTCCGTCTGCTTTTGTAATAATATCTCCTGTCTGAACTCCGGCTTTATCAGCTGCACTTCCTGTGACAACATCGGTTACATAAGCTCCTTGAGGAACATCGTTTAGAATTGCTGCTTGCTGGCTGATCATTTGATATTGGACTCCTAAAAATGCTTTTCCAGGAAAACCGCCGTTTTTGGTGAAGGTATTTAGAGCATCTTTGACAACATTAATTGGAATTGCAAAGCCAATATTTTGAGCACCTTGGGCTACTGCAACATTAATACCAATTACCTGATTTGAAGAATTAATTAATGGACCGCCCGAATTTCCAGGGTTAATTGCTGCATCTGTTTGAATAATATTATCAAGCTCTTCAACATAACCCTGATAAGGATCGCCAGCCTGAATTCCCCGGCCAAGCCCTGAGACAACGCCTGTTGTGACAGAATGCCTAAATTGCCCAAGAGCTGTCCCTATTGCGATAACTGATTGGCCAACTTTAAGATTTGTTGAATCGCCTAAAGTAATTGGAGTCAATCCGTTTGCATTAATTTTTAAGACTGCAATATCGTTATTTGGATCGCGGGAAATTGTTTGGACTGGATATTCTTTATTATCTTCTGTAATGACTTTGTAAGTCATCGTAGTATCACTTACAACATGTTTATTAGTCACAATTAAACCATTTGCCGAAACTATGAAACCGCTTCCAATATCTTGAGACTGGCTTCCGCCAGGAGTTTGGCTAAATCCTCCTCCGAATGGATCAAATTGAATTGAAGGCTGACTTGTTGCGGTTCCTGAAACTGTAACGACGGAAGGAGAAGATTTGGCAACAACATTTTCAACATCCTGCTCTTCGCTTGTGACAACTGTCGGCCCAACGGTACTTCCATTGCCAATCGACGATGGAAAAAGCGAATCCAGAGGTTTAAAACCAAAAACGCGGTCAGCAACTGCACCGCCGCCAATTGCAACCAAAACTACAATTATCAAAGCGCCGATTATTAATACTTTACGAAGATCTAATTTCCTCATACTTAAAATATATTATCAAATCCTGAAAGGTTACTGAAATAATTTAACTGCAGCATTCAACTGATCATCGCTTGTGCTTGTTGCACTTTGTGTAACTTTTACATCTGGAGTAAGACCAACTCCGTGGACCCAGGTACCGTTTGGAGTAAGCCATTTGGCAACTGTGATATGAATTCCTGCTCCTCCGTCAAGATCAAGAGGCTCCTGCACAGTTCCTTTACCAAAAGATTTTTCTCCAACCAATTGAATTTTTCTGTCATCGCGAAGCGCTCCTGATAAAATTTCTGAAGCACTTGCACTTCCGCCATTTATCAAGACAACTGTTTTGGTATTTACAAAAGCTCCTTCACGATTTGTTAGTAATGGTTCTTTATTTCCGTTTCCATCCTGCTGAATAACAACTGTCGATCCTTCCGGCAAAAATTCTCCTGCAATATCAACAGCATCTTGAAGATATCCTCCTGGATTATTTCGTAAATCTAAAATTACACCCTTTATGTTTTGATGGGTCTGAATGTCTGCAACTTCCTTTTGCCATTCTGTATAAGTATCTGCGCCAAACTTTAAAATAGAAATGTGAGCAATGTCTTTATTGTCGCCAACATATTCAAGAGTGACAGATGGGACATTAATATTTTCTCTGATTATATCAACTGTGATTGGCTGACTTGTTCCGTCTCGAACTAAAGTTAAAGTAACTTTTGTCCCAGTATTTCCTCGTATATCTTCAACCGCCTGCCCCAAAGTAATATTTTGTGTATTTGTGATATTCACATTTTTTGCGGCATCTTTAATACCAACAATTAAATCTCCCGGCTTTACGCCAGCTTTTTCTGCAGGGCTTCCAGGAAGCGGCGCTTCAACTGCGAGGTTTTGTCCTTTATAACCTAATTCAATTCCTACACCGCTAAAGTTTCCCTGAAGATCCTGATTTGTGACCTGATTTTCAGAAGGCGGCAAGAACATTGTATAAGGATCACCCAAACTATTTACCATTCCTTGAATCGCGCCGTAAACCATTTGAGAAGGAATTATTTTTGATTTGTCGTAGTAAGTGCTATTAATATCGTCCCAAACTTTCCAGAAAAGAGAAAAATCCACATTTGGCTCTGGAGTAACGCGGCTAATGGTTACATTTCCGCCTTTTACATAATTTACTTCAAAACCTTTTGCACCAATACCATAGCCTAAGGCAAGGCAAAAAATCATAAGGACTGCAACGACAATTAAATTTTTAAAATTTGTAGACTTCATGATAAATCGACAATACTAAAGTATATTACACAGAAGCCTTGAAAGGAAGAAGAGCTAAATGCCTTGCGCGCTTAACTGCCTGAGCAACCTGTTTTTGATGCTTGCTACAAGTTCCTGTGTATTCTCGGCTTGCAATCTTTCCACGCTCGGTTACAAATCTTTTAAGCTCGTCGGTTTCCAAATAATTAGGTGTTTTTTTGTTTTCGCAAAAGTAACACTTTAAATTTGTTGGAACTTTTCTTCTTGGTTTAGATTTTTGTTTTGGCATATTTTTTAAAATGGTATATCGTCTTCATTTACTTCTGGCTCTTCTTCAACTTTTGGTTCTTCCTTTTTAACTTCCTTTTTTGGTTCTGCTTTTTCTTGTGGCTCCTGATTAAAATCATCTGGAATATTCACATCAGAAGTTGTATTTGAACTTTTATTATCAAGGACAATCATATCAGAAATAACAATTTCTGTTGTTTGTTTTTGTGCTCCGTCCTGAGCCTGCCAAGAACGAGTTTGCAATCTTCCTTCAACATAACATCTTGTCCCCTTTTTAAGCATCTTGCCGCAGATTTCTGCTAATTTATCCCAGGCGACAACTCGATGAAATTCTGCCTGATCTTTCATTTCCCCACTCTCAGTTTTCCACTGACGATTGGTTGCAATAGAAAAAGTAACTACTGCAGTTCCCTGCGGTGTGTATCTTAATTCTGGATCTCGAGTTAAATTTCCGATAAGTAAAACTTTATTTAAACTTCTTGCCATATTTATTTTTCTGTATTAATTAAAAGATATCTGATAACTTCAGTGTCGACTCTCATTTTACTGTTTATTTCTTTTGCGCTTTCTGATTCAAGTTCCAAAGGAAACATTAAATATGCTCCAGTTTCGCTTTTACCAATTTTGTATGCAAGATCTTTTGTTCCAAGATCTTTGACTTTATCTGTCTTTCCCTTAGCTTCTTTAATTAATTTCTCTATTCTTTCTTGGACTGATTTTTTCTTTGCAGCTGTTGCTTTGCCATCCAAGACAATAGTTAATTCATATTTACGCATGGATGTAGTATATCAAATGTGTATTGAAATTTCTAGACCGTAAGACTACCATTGGTTTTGTGGGATTGGAATGTAAAGAGCACTGCTTTTTTGGAAACCGCTGCGGGAAAAACCTTGAACGCGGTACCCAGATTTGTGTGGAAAATATTAATAAAGGGGTAGAAGATATTAAAAAGCAGGCTAAAACTGGAAAAGTAATCGTTATTCCGGGAATTGCAGATCAAAGAGTACTTGTAGTCGCTGAAGAAACACGTCATGAAATAATTGGGCAAATTGTTGGCGGCGAGGAAATTATTATGCGCCAATCTTAAATTCCACAACATCTCCATCTTGCATAATATAATCTCTTCCTTCGCTTCTGACTTTTCCGTTTTCTCTTGAATTTTTCCATCCTCCAAGCTCGACAAAATCCTTAAAATCACAAACGTCTGCTTTGATAAACTTTTTGATGAAGTCTGTGTGGATTGCTCCAGCCGCGTTTTGAGCATCAATTCCCTTATTAATAGTCCAGGCGTGGACTTCCTTTTCTCCAGCTGTCAAAAATGTAATCAAACCCAGAGTCTCAAAAGCTTTTTTGGCAAGCCTTTCTAGTCCTGATTCTTTTACTCCCAAATCTTCTAAATAATTTTTCTGGTCAGATTCACTTAAGTCTGAAAGTTCTGATTCAATTTTAGCTGAAATTACAACAATTTGTTCTACTTTTAACCCTAATTCTTCTGCATATTTTACTTCCAATCCTTGAGCTTCATGAAGAGCATTTTCGTCGACATTAATTACAACTAAAAATGGTTTTTTATTAAATAAGGGCAAATTTTCAACGTCCTGATTTTTTTTCTTAGAATGATTTTCTACAGTTTCAAGATCAGCCAAGTCTAATTCTGTTTTTAAAATTTCAAAGTCGTCTTTTGGATTGGTACTTCCCTCTCGAATAATATCGTTATCAGTAAAAGCACGAAGGCAAAAACAAATTGCATCGACTTCGCGAATGTTTGCCAAAAATTTATTTCCTAACCCTGCTCCAGTACTTGCGCCTTTAACAATTCCTGCAATGTCTACAAACTCAACTGTAGCGTTCACTATTGGAGGGGTTGCTCCTTTTGTTTCTAAAGCTGTAACTTCTGCAAGCTTAGTTAATCTTTCGTCAGGCACGGGTACGACCCCTATGTTTGGTTCGATCGTCGCAAAAGGAAAGTTTGCAGCATAAGCAACCTGCCTTTTCATCAATGCGTTAAAGAGTGTAGACTTCCCTACATTTGGCAGACCAACTATTCCTACCTTTAAGGATGACATTGCTGTATTTTAACAGATTTAAATTTACTGAGAAGTTGGGATACGACTTGCAAAATCTTCTATCGTACTTGCAGGTATTATTACACCAAGATTTTGAAAGTTACCTGACACAACTGCTGACGGTATTCCAATCCAACATCCATCTTGACTTGTTGCAAAACCCCCTGAGTTTCCACTATCAACCTTTGCGGAAGTAAGTATATAACCGTCATTCGAGAAGCTACTTATAATACCCTCTGTTATTGTAAGATTATATCCTCCGCTCGTGACCGGGTAACCGTAAATCCTAATTGAATCACCTAGATGTGGCGTATAAGTTTTACATGTGTCTGGACTTTTATATGTTGCAAAATTTAGAGGATCCATTCCCCATGTCTTTCCAGATGAGTCTGTATAAGGTTTATTTATCTGAACTGTTGCAATATCGTACAACTTACTTAAACCCGGAACACTTTGAGGGGTACCTACATAAATTTCTTTTGGGGAGCCTGTTGTACTATCTGGTAAAGTAACTATACATGATGTTGCTTGATCTATAACGTGATTATTGGTCAATACCAACCCATCACTTGTTAGTATAGTTCCCGAACCAGCACTTTGATTATTACAAAGTATATCTACTACAACATACGAAACATTGCTTTCAAGTGTTGGTGTTGGACTCGGAGAATTTATGGTTACAGCATTATTTGGAATACTGGTTGTTGGTGTAGTTGTAGAATTTGATGAATCACCAAATCCAAAAATAAATAATCCCAAGAAACCTGATAAAACAATCCAGTTCCAAGCACCAAATTTTGACCTGACCAATTGATTACCTAATTTTTTCTTCCAATAGAAATTAATGGATCTTTGAGCTTGTATGAGACTGAGCGAGCTGAGGGGCCAAACTCTACAAAGGAAGAAATATATTAGAGCCCAAGCTCCTGCTTCAAGTCCTTTATTTCCATCAATTTCTTTAGATGCATTCGAAATCGTTTTGAATAGTGAGTATGAAAATATGGGAGAGAATATTGATCGCCAAAACGGAGAAATTTTGAGGTTTTTATCTGATTTAAAAGATTTCCATTGCTTATAAAACCAATATATATCATATATACCAAAGGTACAGATGGACATGATTACAAGCTTTTTGATCGATATAACGTAAGGGTAAGGGCGAGTGTTTAAATCTATTGAGTGCACATGTTGAGTATGTAGCTCTTCCATTTATAATTAATATATATCTTCCCAATAGTTTGAGCAAATACTAAATTTGAGTCAAGCTGTAATAAGTAATTACAGTACCAAGAACTTCAACATACCATTTCTTTAATTCTTCTGGATTTTTGGAGCGAAATAAAAAACCGCCAATGCCATCGACGTAAGACGTGAGTTATTTTAGCACTTTCGGATGGTTTTAATTTAAATGATATAATTGCTCATGGGGATGAAATTAAGATTCTTGGTTGTTTTTGCCTCGTTTGTGGTCTTTTCTCTACTTCTTTTTTTCGTTGTGTCTCTTGCAACCGGTCAAAACTCTTCTAGCTCTACATTAATTGCAATCAGCCCTTATTTAAATAATTTGATGGATAGTTTTGTTTCCGTGATGCTCGTATCGTTTGTTATCGGGTTTATTTTTGTGATTTTGGGTAAACGGGACATAATTAGTAAGACATTTTATTATTTAGGATTAATTTTTCCTGCGGTATTATTTATTTTATTATTTTTATTTCATCGTTTTTGTCTTCAGGAAATATTGATCCTAAACTAGTGGTTGATTTTGGTATACTGCTACTGATTTCTGTACCTTTTATCTTACTTTTAAGAACTTTTGTAGCTCAAACTAAGAGAACTTTTCTTTATCGAATGATTATTGTATTTTTTTATTTGGCTGTTGCGATCTGTATTTCACTTTTTATTTTTGTGAAAATTGGTCCACCGTGGATTGGTAGATATATCCAAGAAGATGATGCAAAAACTAGCGAGATAGAAAGTTTGGAAGATAGTATCCAGGGATATTATTATAAATTTAAAAAACTTCCATATGATTTAACTGCGCTATCTGACGCGAATTACTTTAATAATTTGGAAGGTTATCAATATAGTATTACAGGCGTTAATACATACAAAATATGTGCTACTTTTAAAACAAATATTACAGAAGGTATAACCTCAAGCGTTCTTGTGCACAAAGTAGGTTTTGATTGCTTTAATTTAGTTGCACAAAAGTTTACTACTCAATCCCCAGAAAGTTTGATACCAAACGAGCTGCTTACATGCAAAACTTTAAATACAGAGATGGTTATTGATCCTAAGGGTTTTGGATATATTGGCTGCGATATGGAAGTCACAGGTGGTGTTATTAATCTTTCTAAAAGCTATTGCGAAAGCCAAATAACACACCAAAAAGAATATTTAGTTCCGGATACATATGGAAGACGCAACAGATATTGGGCAACGCTTACAGGTTTAGATCCGAAAGAAATTGTAAAAGTTTATGGAGTTGATTATTCAGGAAACAAAGTTGAGTGTCTGCCCGATTTGAATTTGTAATAATACTCTAATTTCTTAATATCACAAAATAATCAACTTTTTCTCCATTTAAGTACCTGATAACTTTGTCTACATTTTTTTCTAACACTTCTTCGCTTTTTATATTATTTAAATATCTATTAATTTCTTTTTGCCTTGAAGGAATTAATTTTTCAAATTCTTCTTTTGCTTTTTTATTTTTATCAAAAGCTAATTTTAATTTGGGATTTATGGGAACAGTTCTTGCCACATTATCAAACTCAATTGAGAAATCGGCAGTGTCCCCTACTTTTACTCCTGTTGCCTTTATTATCGGAGTATTTATGTACAGTCTCCAGGCATTTTGATATCTAACAAGGGTTTGAATAAATTTATGGCTGTTTATTTTGCCTTTGATTTGAATTGGGCCTTTTGATTTGCCTGAATCTTTAAAGATTTCTTCTAAAGCTTTTTGCGGCGGGATTACATATAGATTTACACTAATGATTTCTATTTTTGCTTGAAATTTCATTTATTTTTCTTTGAAGAATCCAGGGCAAGACCGATTGCAATTCCTATAGTAATCCCTGCGCCGATATTTTTTAAAGCTGCGCCGAGGGCTAAACCAATAGCAAGGCCGAGAGCAATATATGTTAATCTGCCATTTTTCTTCATGAACCATTTTAGCACTTGTTGAGATTAGTTTCTGGCTTTATATTACTTAATATGGAATTTGAAAACATTATTAAAGCATTAAAATTTGTTCAGACGCGAGCCATGCAAGAAGAAAGATTTTCTGGTATTCCTCGAGCTAATAAAAATCCAGGAATGACAAGCAAATTTTTAGCTAAGGGCCTACTAGCTTTAAGACAGGAATTTCCAAGACCTACAATTTCTGAACTAGTACCCATAGAATACTTAGATGACGAGCGAGGATTTGCAAGATTTTTAGAAGGCAAATTATCAGAACTTGCAGACAAAGGTAATATCAATTGTGAGGCAAAAAACGAAAAATCAGGAGATACTACAAGACATATAATTTATTATTCTCCAATTCTCCAACAAGAAGAATAATTATGTCTGAGTCGGCCTACCGCTTTAGTTCTGAGCCAAGAATTTTATCTAAAGAAGAAATATTAGGAATTTCTGACTTGCACTAGAAAAATTTGCCATATTACATAAAGGTAATTTGGAATAGTTATTTTGATTTGCTAAATATTTGACTTTGCGGATTAAAATATATGTATGAAGGGTTTTAAAATTGTTTTAGTATTAATTATTTTGTTGATTATTACTGGCGGATTTTTATTTTGGCGAGAACAAAATAATTCAATTACTGCGCCAACTGTTTTTCCATCTGCCAGCACTGTACCGACAACTAGCGCAGTTCCAGATTGTACAACTAGCGAATTAAAAGTTGATATTCAAACTGAAGGAGCTGCAGGAAGCATTTATTCAAATATAAAAGCGACAAATACATCAGCGATCGCCTGCAATGTAATTTTGGGAAATTCTATTTCAGCAAAATATAGCGCAAGTAATATTTCTGTAAATTATGAAAATCAAAGCCCAGTGCAGCAAAATTTTATATTGCAGCCAAATACAAGCGCTTATTCGCAGGTCCGTGTTCCTAATGGCCCACAATGCCAAAGTACCATTTCCCAGCAAAAAGTTGATTTTATTTATAATAATCAAACCGTTGGAAGTATAACAATTCAAGCTTGTTCTGCGGCTAATGAAAATACTGCAATAGAAATCTGGCCTCTTTCTTCGTCCCCTATTACACAGTAAGTGTTATAATAAATTATGTTGAATTATCCTTACTATAATTATTCCCCATTTACGGGATTTTTTACTCCATTTATTTGGATAATTTTAATTTTTGCTTTTGTTTTTATTATCGTTCGCATATTTCATCCAAATCGACATATCGAACGAATGGAAAGAATAAAAGCAAGACATGGATTTACAAGCGACACTGCGCTTGAAATTTTAAAGAAGCGCTACGCAAAAGGAGAGATTACAAAAAAAGAATTTGATGAAATGCGGAAACATATTTCATAGATGGCAAAACAGATTCTTTTTTTCTTTATAGTACTTTTTATTTTTACAGTAGGTTTAATTTTTTTCCACAATTCTCGTTATGAAACAAATGAATTTGATACGATCTGCCATTCACAATATACGGAAAAAGTCTGGATTGATGCATGTTTACTTCCCTACCAAAGCGAAATAAGAACTTTCGAATTATCAAGAAATATTGAAATTGCAGGAATAGTTTTAACGGGAGCTTTTCTTGGCACAAAGTATTTGTGGAGCGGGCGAATAAATCCAATTAAATTAGAATGATTACAGTTTCAAGATATCCAGATAATCCAATTTTGAAACCAAACCCGACAAACCCATGGGAATCAAGCGCAGTTTTTAACGGAAGCATTTGCAAAATAAATGATAATTACAACATTCTTTACAGAGCTCAAGGTAAAAAGATTTTTGTAAAAGGAGCTGAACTTTCAATCTCTGTTATCGGAAAAGCGGAAGGATCTGATGGAATAAATTTTAGTAAAAACCAGATTTTTATAAGAGGCAGCGAAGACTGGGATCAGTTTGGATGCGAAGACCCTCGCGTCACAGAAATTGACGGCGAATATTTTACTTTTTATACAGCTTTAAGCGAATTTCCTTTTAATGCAAACGGGATAAAAGCCGGGCTTGCAATTTCAGATGATTTGAAAACAGTAAAAGAAAAACATTTAGTGACGCCGTTTAATGCAAAGGCGTGTGCTTTGTTTCCTGAAAAAATAAATGATAAATATGCTGTAATACTTGCGACAAATACAGATTTACCTCCTTCGAAGATCGCTATCGCGTATTTTGACAAAAAAGAAGATATTTGGGACCACGAAAAATGGAAAGACTGGTATAAAAATATTGATGAACATACACTTCCACTTCTTTGGAGTAATATGGACCAGGTTGAAGTTGGCTCAACGCCAATTAAAACTCCATACGGTTGGCTTTTGATTTATTGTTATGTTTTGGATTATTTTTCCCCCAGGCGGCAATTTCAAATAAAAGGAGTACTTCTTGATTTGAATGATCCACAAAAAATAGTTGGAGCAGTAAAAGATGCTTTTCTCGTTCCAGAAACTGACTATGAATTAAATGGTAATGCGCCAAATACTATTTTTCCAACTTCTGTAATTATAGAAAACGGGACTTTATCTATTTATTACAGCGGAGCTGATACAACAATTTGCTTAGCGACTGTTGCAATGGAAGAACTTTATTCCCGTATCCGAATAAATAATGTTGTCCCAATACATATGGAAAAACTTACTGGAAATCCAATACTAACTCCGGAGGGAGGGAAAGAATGGGAGGCAAACGGTGTACTTAACCCTGCAGCAATACTTCTTGATGGCAAAACATATTTAATTTATCGAGCAGTTGATAAAAATAGTGTTTCCCGGATGGGGCTTGCCATCTCAACTGATGGAGTAAAAATTGATGAGAGGCTTCCTGACCCTATTTATTCTCCTCGCGAACCTGAGGAGAAAATGGGCTGCGAAGATCCAAGAGTTACCTTGATGGATAATAAAATTTATATGTGTTACACAGCTTACGAAGGAGACAATACTGTGCGAGTCGCGCTCACTTCAATAACTGTAGAAGATTTTTTAAATCGGAAATGGGACGCCTGGACTAAACCAGAACTTGTGACAGCTCCAGGAATTTATGATAAAGATGCATGCCTTCTTCCTGATAAAATTTCTGACAAATATGTGTTTTTTCATCGCATAACGCCTGGAATTTCAATTGATAAAAGCGAATCTTTAACTTTTGGCGAAGGAAAGTGGCTTGCGACAAAGTCTTATATAATTCCTCGCAAAGGAATGTGGGATGATGAAAAAATTGGAATCGGACCAACGCCAATAAAGACAACAAAAGGGTGGCTTCTTATTTATCATGGAATTTCGACAATTGATCACTGGTACCGAGCTGGAGCAATGCTTCTTGATATAAAAAATCCACAATTAGTTGATGCACGTACAAAATATCCAATTCTTGAGCCAAGCGAGGAATGGGAAAAGGTAAACGGACGAGGAATTGTTTTTCCTTGCGGCGTGGTTGAAATTGGAGACTATTTATATGTGTATTATGGTGCTGCAGATAAAAACATTGGAGTTGCCAGAGTAAAATTCTCAGACTTACTTGATTATTTAGTTAATCAAAGTTACAGGAAGTTTTTGAAATACAAATAAATTAGTTATTAATAAGTTTATTAACTCTATTTTCTAGGTTTTCAAATTCTTTACGAGTTGGAGTATCATCTTCAAGATATGCGACAGATTCACCGATTTTATTGAGTCTTTGATTTACTTTTTTAAAGTTTTCATCGACTTTTTTAAATTTGTCGTTCATTTCGTTTCTTAAGTCTTTTATTTCATTTCGTAAGCTAGAAACTGTGTCAAAGATTGCCTGGAGCATTTGATTATTGGTCATGATTTATTCTAGCATTAATTGCCTAGAATTTGCTCAACTTTGAGAAGTTCAACCTCAAAGACTAACGTTGCATTTCCTGGAATAGATGGAGGAGCACCATATGCTCCATAACCCAAATCTGGAGGGATAACTAATTTTCGTTTTCCTCCAACTTTCATGCCGGCAACGCCTTCATCCCAGCCTTTTATTACTTCACCTGCTCCAAGATCAAAACTAAAGGGAGTTACGTGTTGAAATTTTGGATCTGTATTTGAATCAAATACAGTACCGTCTGTTAATGTACCTGAATAATTTACCGTAACCATTTTACCGGCAACTGCGGTATCGCCTGTTCCAACCACCTCGTCTGTGATTTGCAATCCGTTTGGAGTTGCCGAACTTGTAGCACTTGGTGTTTGATTTGAATTATCGTTCATTGTTGTAATTGTAGGACTTGGTGAATTATTTACACCTTCGTCTCCACCAACTTTAACATTTCGAACAACAATTGCAAGCACTGCAATTATTGCAATTATTGCGAACACCACTTTCGCTGAAACCTTCATAAAAGAATAATAACTTATATTTTTTGTAGTCACAAGATAATAAATTTATGTGTTATATCTGGCGATATATGGCAATATTTGGCAAGATCTGGTAGCATTAGGTAATGATTATTCCTCCAAAATATTTCTTGACCCCACAAATAAGCAAACTGCTTGCTGAGATTGAAGCCAACAAAGAAGTCGTAGATTCGATCCCGGTTCCAATTGAAATAGAACAAAACTTAAGGCGCAAATCTACGCTTGCAAGCTCTGTTTTTTCTGCGCGAATTGAGGGAAATCCAACAACGCTTGAAGATTTTGCACACCTTCCTTCAAAAGACCAGAAAAGAGTTGAAGTAAATAATATTTTAAGAGCAATTAACTGGATTTTTGAGCGAAGTGGCAGGGATATCACAGTAAAGGATATTTTAAATCTGCATTCTATAACCATGAAAGGAATCGAATATGAAGAGCTTGGGAGATTTAGAAAAAAACACGAAGGAGTGTTTGCAGCAGGAGGCGTAATGATTTATCACACTCCTCCACCTTCTCATGTCCCTAAATTAATTGACAGACTTATCAAATATGCAAATGCAGACAGGGAAACTTTTGCGCCGATTAGAGCTGTGATTTCTCATTATGCATTTGAAAAAATTCATCCCTTTGCAGACGGTAACGGCCGCGTTGGCAGGTTGTTTTTACTTATGATACTTGCTAAAAGCGGCTACGGATTTAAAGGAATTTTGCCTTTTGAAGAAATGATTGATAAAAGGCGCGAAACTTATTACAAAATGCTTGAAGAAAGCGAGCGTGATATTACAAATTATATAGAGTTTATGCTTGAGACAATTCGCGATGCATCAAGCGCTACTAAGAAAAATATTTTACAAAAACAGGAGCCGCAAGTTGCTGATTTTTTGCTTCCGAGGCGGGCTGAGATTTATCAAATTATAAAAGAGCAGAAATTAGTTAATTTTGATCAGATCCGAAGAAGATTTAGAGATGTTAATGAAAGAACTTTAAGATATGATTTGAAAAAACTGCAAGATGGAGGGCAAATACGAAAAAGAGGAAGTACAAGAGGAGTTTATTATGAAGTTATTTAGCAGGTATCCTTGAAATAGTAATTCTGGCTTCTGACATTTCTCTCATCTTACTTTCATGTCTTTTGGTTATTTCTTCCTGTTCTTCTATTAATAAAATTAACGCTTCTTCTTTTTCTTCGTTAGTTGAAGTATTTATTCTTTCTTGGATGTCATCGTATTGCAAACGTTTTTGGTTATATGTATTTTCATTCTCTGGTGTAGGTTGTTCTAATAAGTTCAACAAAGCTAAATCTTTTTGCAATCCAACTTTATAAAGTTCATGAACATGGGCTAACAAATTTTTAGCTGGATTATTTTGTTTTTGAATTTCTGGTTTTTGATCTGGTGACATAAGTGGATTATATTATAAGTTTTATTTACTTACAATCATTCCAAACTCACAACTTTTTCTGGCTTTTTGAAGATTTGGTAACCAACATAAACACAGACTAAACTCAAAAGTGCTCCTCCTAAAAATGGGCTGGCCACGCTAAAGACACTGGCCATTAATCCGCCAATAATCGGGCCAAAGATTGTACCGATACTTGCATAGCTTTGGTTTATTCCCATAATTTCTCCCTGAGATTTGAAATCAACTTCTTTTGATAGTAAGGATGCAATTAAAGGCTGGACAAAAGAGTTTGAAAGAGAAATAAAAATGGATGTGATCACAAAGAAAAGATATGAATGTGCTATGAAAACTCCGAAAAAGCCAACAACTGAAATAATTAATGCCTGTATCATCAGTTTTTTGTCAGCAATACGCTTTGTCAATTGCGGAATCAAAAAACCTTGGGCAACTAAGCCGACAATTCCAAAAATAACAAAGTTTAGAGCAATTACAGTATCTGATAAACCTAAAACGCTTTTTGCGAAAGGATTGTATGCATAAATAAGGAGACCAAAAGCAAGAGCATAAATCAAACCAACCATGAGCGTTGAACCGACGTTTTCGTCAACAATTGATTTTGCGAGCTTTGGAAAATCAAATAACTTTCTCTGGTTTACTTGGCCAATGTGCTGGTTAGTTTCTGGAAGCATAAACCAGGTTATAACTACTGAAATAAACGTAATGACGGCTGCAATTATAAATGGCAAAGATGGATTAATTCCCACTGTTAAAGCTGAAATTGCAGGGCCGAAAACAAATCCAAAACCAAAAGCTGCTCCAATTATTCCGAAGCCTTTTGCCCTGTCTTTTGGCTCGACGGTATCTGATATAACAGACATGGCGACAGGAACATTCCCAGCAGTAAGACCATCAAGAGCGCGAGCTATAAATAAAAAGATAGCGCTCGGAGCAAAAGCCATGGTCAAAAATGATAAAACTGTTCCAGCCAAGGAAAGAATTAAAAGAGGCCTTCTGCCAAAGCGGTCAGAGAAATTTCCTATCACAGGAGATGATAAAAATTGACACAATGAAAACAACGAAAACAACAGTCCATTTTGAAAATTACTTAAACCAAAACGTGCAGCGTAGGAAAATTGAATAGGAATAATAATGCCGTATCCAAGGGCATTTACTATCGCGATAAGAGAAACAATTAATAACGGGCGGTTGTTTTTAAACATTTGGCAACGAAGTTATATTTTAACCGATAGCAATTTAGAAGGTCAAGTGCTAAATTCCTTGTATCTTATTCATCAAGCATAAGCTGAATGAAGTTACAATATTGGTAGGATTGCCATCTTTATCGCCAAAGTTCAATTTTAAAGCTAATTCCATACCTGCAAATACCATAGCATTAAATCCAGTTTTATGATTCTCTTCAAACTTTTTAGTGTAATCAATTGTCATCAATAAACCATCAGTATCTTCAAGATGAGCTAGTTCCATACCTAAAAATTCTGGTAACGGCATTTCTTCACCTGTAATACTCATTTTAGCTACTTCTGCCGGAAATAATTGCATTATACTTGCCTGTTCTTCTAATTTTGGTTTTAGTTGTTTATTTTTTTCCACACGGGCTTGTAATTCTTCGTGATTTGGCAACACAGTTGTGTCTCTACTGGAAATTATCCTTATTGAATTATCTGCAATCATCCAATCTCTTTGATATTTACTTATCAAACGAGAAGTTGTTTTTGTTACAAAACTTCGAGATTGTTCATTTAAGTCAGCTTTTGATAATTGGCCTTCAAAATCTATCATGATGCATAGTATAATGAATTTTATCCGTACGGACAAGCTTTGCTTATGACAAAATACCAAGAATATTTTAATAACATGATTGCAAATAATAAGGAGCTTTTTGATGAATTTAAACAAATTCACGACAGATATGGACTTGAAGAGGAGAAACTTCAAAAAGAATTTAATGAAATTGGGGCAAAAGTACAAACCGTAATTCGCCAATGGGAAGATAAACTTTGTGGACGAAGCGAAGGTTCAGGATATGCAAGTTATTCAGGAGGATTGGCACAGAAATTTCAAGATGAAGTGAGAAAAATGTTTCCTCTAATTGACAATGTGGGAATAATTAGACAAGCCCCGGCACTTGTCGAAGAACCTGTATTTAATTTAAAGAAGATTAATTTATGAAAAATTATAATTTGATCGTGAATAGTTTTGAAGTACCTGATCATATTCAGGGTGATCGAAAAGTTTTTTACATATTTGCTCGCAATGGAAATGAAGATCTGGGATCTTTATTTGGAAAAACTATCAAAAATTCCGCGTTTGTTGAAATGTTGAATGTCGGATTAAATGAACGAGGAAATGGAATAGGGAGTGCCCTACTTAATAGATTTGTACAAGAAGCTAAAGAAAACGGGGCTAGAGATATTAGAGCAACAATTGGTTCGCTTGATATTCCTAAATTAGAAGAATTTTATAGAAAAAATAATTTCGAAATTGACGATGAGTATGCAACAATGAGACTTTAATTATTGATTGAAGTTAATATTGAAATCTACATTTGGTAAATTAAGATCGCTTTGCTTCACATCACTACTATTTAATTGGCTTTGAAAACCGTTTAAGTCACTTTCGATTTTTAATACTCCGCTATCTGTTGCGTATCTGCTTGCATTTAAAATGATATTTGGAGCTGGAGTAACTGAAACTGGTGTTGGTGAAGGAGTCAGAACTGGAACTGTTTTTTTCTTAGGTCCTATTAAAAGAAGTAATAAAAATAAAATAAAAATAATTGCAAAGACAATTGAAGCAATAATTACAAGCATTCGTGATCTTGGAGATAGATTATTAAATTTTTCTTTCCAGTTTTGTCTTAAATTATCAATTGTATTTTTGAAATTATTAAAATCTGTTGCCATTTGAGGAGATTGAACTGCGGTCTCCTGAGTATTTGTTGCTACTGGATTTGGAACAGGAGCTATCGGCTGTGGTGGTGTTATATTTTGGTTGTTTTGATTTTCCATAATTTATTTTTAATTTGATTTTATTTCAGCAATTATTTGCAACATTTCCTGATTTGCTTCTTTAAGATATGAATTTGAATCGCTTAAATTACTTTGAGAATCTTCAAAATCGTTATCCAGCTGATTATCATTTGGCTTTGCAGAATTAATATTGTTGACTGCGTCGCTATCTTTACTCTCGCTTCTACTTATTTTATCCTGAACATCAATTAAAGATCTTGAAACAACTGTTACATCTTTATCCTGATTTGCTTTTATTTCATCAATTTTTGCAGAAAGGGTTGTGATTTCGTTTGATAACTCCCCTCTTATAAAAGAATTATTAGCTGCGCCAATTGTTATCAAACTTCTGTAAATTAAATCAAGAGTGGAACTTTTATATTGATCTTGAGCTTCGTTGCTGTCATTAACCAGGTCGTTTAGAGTTGAAGCAGAAGGAATACGGCTTGCATGATTTTGGTACCAGGAAATTTCAGTATTAATTTGGCCGGTTAATGAGCTTTGATCAGTACTATTTATCCCTACCGTAGAAGATAGTTTAGTGCGAATTGCTGTCAAATAATTTATAAATACTGCATCACGGCTTTGAAGCATTTGAGAAGTTGCCTGAATCGCTTTATCCTGACTATCAATACTTCCTGAAGCAATATATGTTGCACGAGCTGTTAAATAAGCGTCATGAGCAGCGTTATAAGTTCCTGTTTGATTAATATAATTTTGATAATCAGAAGCATAATCAGCATGGACAATGAGTGTAAAAGTAGAAATTAAAAATAAAGAAAGAAAAATTACAGAAAACTTTTTCATCTATAAATATGATACTGGAATTATTGACTTTTGCAAAATAATTATTTATTATAGGAGTCCGTAAATATGTCACCAAAACTTGAAAGGTTTAGTGAACGCTTGGGAGATTTAACCCAAAAAGCCATAAATAGAAAAACAGATGCTTTAAAAACAGAAGCTCATCGTGCAATTGACGAAAACAATTATGGTGTTTTGAACTCTGTGACAGGTTCTCTCGCTTCACTTGATTTCACTGCTCGAGCTAGACTTGAACAAATTCTATCTGATTACACAAATTTTATTCAAGAATATGGAATCAACGAAGAAGATTTCAACTTAGAAGAATTCATGGAAGGACTAGCTGGCCACATTACTTCAAAGGAAACTATTCAGAAAAACACTAAAGTTAGGCCTTTTATCCTGTCTACGCTTATTATGAAAAACAATGATGGAACTTTTAAATACAGGAAAGAAGATATTGTTGTTTTAGCTAGTGACAAATTTAATATGCCTGAAGAAAAAGCAACTAGATCGTTATTACACGCTAGGTTACACGTTAAAGATACAATTGAAAAAGCTGTTATCGCTAAACCTGAAATACGAACTGTTAGAGATTTTCGAGACTATTTCGAGAGACCATCTAAAAGTGGTCAGTCGACACTAAAAGATTTTTATGAAAACGCAGCAACAATATATGGAGAATATTTAGTAACTGATTTTATAGATCAAGTTTTATATAGAAGAGAACCAGATAAAACAGATGAATTAACTGCACAAATTGAGCCAATTCATGAAATTAGACTAAGTACTGCCTTACTTGAGAACGAGCATATAGAGAAAATAGAAAGCTTATTCAATAAAGGTTTTGGTCATATATTAATTGATAATGGTTGGAGTGAAAGCGTCAACTGGGAAACTTGTGTTAGAAGGAGCCAGGAAGCTGCAACCAAAAAAAGACCTGTAAACATATCAGATTCTCAAAAAAAACATGATTTAACTGCTGCAAGAGAATTTATAGAAAATTATGTCGAAGAGTTAACAATAAATCGAAATAAATATTCAAGAGTCATGGATTTGAGAGGGCATCATGGTTTCAAGGTATTATATTGTCTTTCTGGAGAGTTCGTAAACCGTCCAGATTTGGCTGCACAATTACTACACATTCTATTTCCAACTCATACATACGAGCTTAAAAATAACGGTGAAATAAAAAGAATAAGTTAGTAGGTAACTTTGATCCTTCCACTATCAACAAAAGCAGTTGAACCGTTTAAAGATTTTACTTGAATTACATAAGTATTATTCCCGCTCCAGAATTGTAAACTTCCGGAAATCACATCAGTTGAAGTGCTGGTATTACTGATATTTATTTCTGATCCATTTACTGCAATATTGTGAGTTGTGTCATATATCCTTGCGAAGGTTTCGCCGCTGCCATTATCAACTCTTAAATTTGCATCCCAAATTACATACGGGAGTTTATCGCCTTGCGGCGTACCATAGTCGTTAATATTAAAATTAAATTGAGAGCTGTTTATTGTTGTCCAATCTGTATTCTGAGTTGAACCACCAGTTAATGGTATATAGGTAATTTGAGTAATAGGCTTTGCTGTAGCAATGGCTTTTGGAGAAGCTGTTGGAAAAACTGTAGACGTTGCAATTGGAGAGTTTGTAGGAGATGAAGTTTGCTGTACTGGATTATAAACAACTGGAGTTTGAGTCTGGACTGGAGTATTTAAATTATTTTTAAGCTGGAGAATTTCGACTTGCGTAAAAATAAAATTACCAATGAAAAAGAAAGTAAGAATAAAAATTACAACCCAAATTGCCTTATCATGATGATTTATCATCATTAACAGTATATCCTTTTTGAATTATTTCGTCTCTGATTTTATCTGCTTCTTCATAATTTCCAGATTTTCTTAATTCCTCTCTTTTTTGCATTAAATCTTTGATCTCCTGAGGAATTTCTTTTTGTGTAACTTCTTTATTTAATTCAAGACCTAAAACTTCGTCAAAATCCATAATTAGATCATATTTATCCTCGGAGGGAATATTTGATTTTAAAACTTCCCAAACTACTGCAAGAGCTTGCGGCATATTTAAATCATCAGAAATTGCATCTGTAAATTCTTTTCTGTATGCATCAACTTTTGATAATTTTTCTTCAGAAAGAGAATTTCTTTCTTCTTGTGAACGTAAATTTTGAACCTGAAGTTTCAGTTTATTCAATGCAGCCTGTGCCGCAGACAAAGCTTCCCAGGTGAAATTTAATTGCTTTCTGTAGTGCCCTGTAAAATAAAAATATCGCAAATCCAAATCATCAAAACCTTTTTCTTCAACATCATGCAATGTATAAGCATTGCCTAAACTTTTTCCCATTCTTCCTCCATCAACAGTTAAAAATGCTCCATGAACCCAATATTTTACAAAGGGAATTTTACCAGTTGCTCCTTCTGACTGGGCAATTTCATTTGGATGATGAGTGGACCGAAGGTCTTCGCCGCCTGCGTGAATATCAAACTGCTCTCCTAAATATTTCATGCTCATGGCAGAACACTCAATATGCCAGCCAGGAAAACCAGTTCCCCATGGGCTTTCCCATTCCATTTGTCTCTTTTCGTCTTTCGGAGAAAATTTCCATAATGCAAAATCTCGAGGATTTTTTTTCTGTGGATTTGGCTCGACTCTTGCACCCTCTTTAATTTGATCCAAATTAGACATCTCACCATATTTTTCTCCAGTTTGTTTTTCGAAGGCTACAGTATCAAAATAAATTCCATCACTAATTTTGTAAGTTAATTTTTTCTTTTCTAATACTTCAATTAATTTTATTTGATCGTCAATGTGATCTGTTGCTTTTGCGATAATATCTGGTTTTTCGATATTTAATTTAGACAAACTATTTACGAAATCGTCTCCATAAAACTTCGCAATATCCCAGGCTGTTTTATTTTCTTTTTTTGAAGCTTTTTCAAGGCGATCTTCGCCAGTGTCAGCGTCTCCAGAATTGTCCCCTGTCAAATGACCAACATCTGTGAGATTCATTACATATTTAGTTTCATATCCCAAAAATTTTAATGTTCTTAAAAGCAAATCAGAGGTTACATAAGTACGATAATTTCCAATTGTGGGATAAGAATAAACTGTCGGGCCGCAAGTATACATTCCAACATGGGGAGGATTTATGGGTTTGAATTCTTCAACTTTTCTTGAGAGAGAGTTATAAAGTTGCATTTATTTATTTTATATCAGAATCTAATTTAGAAATATATGATATAAGTTTTTCTCTTTGAACCATTTGCGGTTTTGATAAATTAGAATTTGGAAACGATCTTAGCATTCTTCTTCCAAGAAACAATGTTAACGGTTTAAGGTCAGCTTCTAATTTGTCGTTTAAATAAGTATAAAAATGTATTGTGTTAAGCGTTTTAATATATTCATCTCTATCTACAGGTCCAATGATAATTATTGGAAGACCGGTTCTGATAGATAGTAAAGCGTTTGTTTCTCTAGCGTCTCGACCGTTTCCTTCTCTGAAGGGATGAATGCGTGCCATCCAGTAATGGGTAAATGACATTGTTTCTAAAATTTTTCCAATTTCAATTCCAGCGACTTTTTTACAATCTATCGCTTTTATTTTTTCATCAGATGCTACTCCTAATTTTTTCATTAAATAAGGAACATCTTCTGGTTGTGGCGGTGAGACTGGGGATATTGGCATAAAAACGTTTTTTGTTCGATATTCCCCTGCTACAGCATCCAGTCTACCTTTTAATTCTTCTTTTGATACCAATCTTAAGTTTAAATTTTTGACTATTGTTTCAAAAGCGGGTAAATTAAATTTTTTTGCAACTGAAATAGAATATTGCCTTGCAAGATGAGCTCTGCATAAAGCTGAAACACTGTCTTTTTTGTTTTCATTCTCAGGTAATCGGTTTCCTTCACTTTCAATTCGTACAATCATAAGCCGTATCCTCCTTTAATAACTTTCAAAAAAATTAACTTTTCGAAAATTTGTTTTTTAAATTCGATTAATTTCATTTCGGTTATAATTTCATCTATTTTTTCTTCGGAAAACACATAATCACCATCAATAGCAACTGAACCGATTAATTGAATAAGTTCAGTTGCCTTGGGCGGGATGTCGTTAAACTCCATCTCTACCGAAGACATCTTTATGCAATTTTACTGCAAATTGGCTCAACAATAAAGTTTTTAGCTTGAGGGGGGCATGCGGGTTTCTACATTCTGCTGATTTCGCTTTTTTACCATTCCGGTAATCATTCCTCTTGCCTTTTTGCTTATTATTTGAGGAATTCCAGATTCTTTTTTAGAACTTTCTTCCTGTAATTTTCTGTTTTCCATCACTTCTATTTGTGCTTTTAAAACTTCACGCTGTTCATGGCCTAATTCATTAATATAATTTTCCAGATAAACAGTTTCTCCACCTGCAATCTTTCTCTGCAGTTCTTTAAATAAATTTTCTCTTTTGATTTCATTTAATTCTTGTTTGTATTCATTAAGAAAACTTAAGTTTTTTGGTCTTTGTCCTTCGACTTCTTTTGGTCGCTCAGGATCTCCGGGTTTCTTTTCATCCTGAGGGCTTGGCATAATTTGCTCCCCTGCTGTTTTTAAGACTTCGTTTGATTCGCGGGCAACAAGTTTCGCTGCATTAATTGCGATTTGTTTACTGCTTTGTGGCAAGCTTGTCATAAATAAAAAATAAAATAAAAGTTCCTATTAAGGATAAAGCGCCGACCACAATAAATAAATTGGCAAAACCAAGGCTCTCTGCCAGAACTCCACCAATTAACGCAGCGGCCGCACTTCCCAATTGCCAAAGAGTCGCTGACAAGCTCCAGGCAAACGATTCTTTGTCGCCCACCATGTTTCTGGTAAAAATTCCCGTCCATGCAGGATATGCTGCACCGCTTCCAATTCCATAAAGAAGCGAAATTATATAAATATGAAGCGGAGTTTTGGCAATTACATATAAAAATAAACTTAAACTCATTAATAAACTGCCAAAAAATAAAAACCAAAAATCTATTTTCTCGCCCTTAGTTTTATCAATTAAAATTCCAAGCGGAATTTGGATTAAAGATTTTGTTGCTAAATAAATTGAATCAGACAAACCAACAACGACAAGAGTTCCCCCGATAATATTTTTGGTTAGAAAAATTGCAAAGAAAGGCGCAATTAAGCCATATGAAGAAATTAAAATAAAGTCTGAGAAAACCAAAATATAAATTATTTTATTTAACGATAAAAGATCTTTGAAATCTGGAAGTTTGGGCAAAAATAATTTTACTGCCTTCATAATTCTCGACGGCCGGCAAGTGCTTGAGTTAAGGTCAAATCATCCGCAAAACCCAAATCTGCTCCTGTAGGAATTCCCATACCTAGTCGCGTCACTAAAATTTTATCATTTATATCTTTCAACTTACCACCAATATACATTGCTGTTGCATCACCTTCCATTGTTGGATTAGTCGCGATAATAACTTCTTTGACGGTATGACCATTGGTCGCTTTGGTGCGTTTAAGTAATGCATCAATATATAATTCGTCGGGGCCAATATTTTCCAGGGGATTAATGGCGCCGTGTAATACATGATAAAGGCCGTCGTATTTTCCGCCACGCTCAAAAACTAAAATATCAAAAGGCTCTTCAACGACTAAAATTTTTGATTGGTCACGCTTATCATCAGCACAAATTGGGCAAGGATTTGTTTCTGAAACATTTTTGCAAATATCACAAACTTTTGTTAATTTTTTTAAATTAGTTAGAGAATCTGCAAAGAATTGTATTTCGCTTTGAGGAACACGAAGCATATAAAAAGTTAATCGCTCGGCAGTTTTCGGGCCAACTCCTGGCAGCTTTTCAAAAGACTCAATTAGATCTGATAGTGGTTTTGCGATTTTGGGCACAAATTATTTTAACAGAATGTTGTTGACAATGTAAAAATAAGTTATATATTTGCATTACATTGTGTCAAAAGAGATTCTCTCACAAGAATTTTTAAAACATGCCTCAATTGCCCTTCTTGTTTCGACTTTAACTTTTGGATTTATTAACGAAACTCATGCTGATCTTTCGCCAGAAAATTGTAGTTCTCTTCTTTCTCCAAACCTTCCTCAAAAAGGAGAAGCTGAAGTTGTTATTCCTTCGTTAGATGTACGAGATGGCAATTTGAACATTGTTGGCCAGTTACAAGAAGGAGATAAAATAAACATAATTTACGGCCCTATTTGCATGACAACAAAAGATGAAGGTTCTTTGAATTTTTATGAAACAAATTACGGACAGTATGTTCCTGATGCTGATAATTCTCATTATTTTTTACAAGATGCAAACCCTCAATCAGAAATTCCGACAGCTATTGCAAATAATATTCAAGATCAACAACCTGAAGGGATTGATTGTCCTGCAGAAAGAGACGGAAATTTGTTTGTAATGACAGAAAACGAACCAGTTATTCCACACATAACAAATAGTAAGCTTGAAGAAGTGTTAAATGTGATTGCCGAATCTCGTGCTAATTTAGGAAAATCCCATTATGATGAGACAGTTTTGGGTTTTTATACAAATCTTGATGACCTGACAAAAGCTGCAGGTTTTAATATTGGGAAATCTTGGGATTACATTCATTCTTTTAGAACTGTTGTTTATTCGTGGTCTGATAAAAAATGCAGTTTTGATGAAATAACTAATAAAGGTGTAAATTTTGTTATGATAAAAATCCCTTATTCACCAAATTCCAATTCAGGCAATCTTTCGGCCATATATTTTGAATTATTAGAGAGAGAATTTGCAAATACCATTCCTACAGTTAATGATGGACCGATTGCAAACAACGAAGAAGAAATTGGCAGAAACGCTTATTTACGAAGTTGTGGAAAAATATCTTCTGATAGCGCTTCAGCAAGTGAATGCAGACAAATTTCCAATATTATTTATAGTAGCAATTAAAATCCCTTGAGAAGATTTGAGAGCCCGCCTTCTTCCATCATTTTTTTTGCACTGTCTTTTTGAACGTTATCAAGAGCTTCATTAATTGCCTTGACTAATTCAGGTTGTGCTTCGCCATCCATTTCAATATATTCAACTTTTTGATCTCCTGTTACTTTAATAGTCCATTTGCCTTTTTTTAAGGTATGACTAATCGCTTTAAGTTTTTTTTGCATCTCAAGAGCTTGAGATCGCATTTTTCTTAATTCATTTAATTGTCCTATTTGATCAAACGGTCCCATATTTTATTTATTGTGTATCAAACAATCTGCTTGCTGCGTGATTTGCAATATATGTTTGATTTTTAACTGCAAAAATCACCAGTACCAGAGAAATAATTAAACAGAATAAGATAATAATATAGAGCAGTTTTTTATTCATCTAAAATTTCTTTATCCAAAGATCTCTTTGGCTGCATCAATTATATCTTTGTCTACTTTTGGCGTCAAATCCGGTTTTGATAGATTTGTTTCTTCAATTTTTCTTGCTATTTTTGGTTTTTCAAGTAACTCTAAATTTATTTTTATGGAATCTATACCAAAAGTCTCAACACAAACTTTTTCAAGAACTATTTTGTTTTTATTTTCTTCAAGTTTATCCTTATGAAACTGATAATAAACTCCAAGATTCAAAACATTTCCGTCATATCCAAGAGGCTTTGCAGCGCGAAGAAGAGCTTCAATACCAAAATTTTTATTGCGAGAGTTTTCGATTAACTTTGCCCAGGTTGTTTCATCCAAAGACTTTAAGGCAACTTTTTTTCCTTCGACTCCCCGTTCGACTTCGCTCAGGGTTCGCTCAGGATTTTCAATTTTTGGTTCAGTTTTTATTTCAATTAATGGTTTTTTAATTTTTTTTTCTTCAGCAGGTTCTGATTTTTGTTCACCACAAAATTTTATAATTGCGATTTCAAAGGGAAGATGATTTATTGGAGAATTCTGGATTAAACTTTCTGAAATTAAATTATTTAAATTAATTAATTCTTCAAGAGAAAAATTGGCAAGATTATCTTCTCCTAAATTATTTTTTCCTAAAATACTTTGATGAATATTTTCTAAAATTTCTGTTGTTAAATTTTTAATTTGTCCGCCGTTTTTAATAAAATTTTCTATAAACTCTAAAATATTTTTGGTATTTCTTGTTTCTAATATTTGGAAAAATTCTAAAGAGCTATTTGCTGAAGTTTGAAATAAATTATCGACATCAGCTTCTTTAATATCTTTAGTTTTAAAACTTAAGGTTTCTAAAATTTTTACAGCGTCTCTGAAACTTCCGTCTGCAAACTTACTTATTTTTTCAATTGCTTTATCTTCAATTTTTATATTTTCTCCTTTTGCTACACGATTTAATTGGCGAGAGATATCTTTTACTGAAGCTTTTGTAAAATTAATTTGAGTCAATCTTGAGATAACGGTTTGAGGAAGTTTTTCAGGATTTGTTGTTGCTAAAATAAAAATAACATGGGCAGGAGGTTCTTCTAATGTTTTTAAAAATGCATTTGCTGCTTCTAAAGTAAGCATGTGAGCTTCATCAATAATATAAATTTTTTTCTTTGAAGAAACTGGAGCAAGATAAACTCCTTCTTTTAGGGCGCGGATGTCGTCAATTCCGCGATTGCTTGCAGCATCTAATTCAATAATATCCATACTATTTCCATTTGTAATTGATAAACAAGAAGTACAAGAGTTACACGGCTCGCCGTCTTTAGTGAGATTAGTGCAATTTATTATTTTTGCTAAAATGCGAGCGGCTGAAGTTTTTCCAGTTCCTTTTGGGCCTGAAAATAAAAATGCATGAGGAATGTTTCCTGAAGATAAAATATTTTTTAAATTAGTCCGGACTGATTCTAAATCAAGTTCATCAAGAGTTTGAGGACGATATTTAAGATATAAAGTCATTTGAGATTCAAGTTAACACTTAAAAGTTTTTTGGTAAAGAGATCTAAAGACGTCAATTTACTTTTTCAAAAATTGTATCCAGAAAATCGCGAAACACATCCAAGTCTTCTCCTTCCAGTTTAAATGACGCGCTAGAAAAATGCCTTGCGACTATAAATATTGATCTTTTATTTGGGCCATATATAGGTAAATTCAGATAAATCATTCCCATTTCTTGAAGTTCTTCTAGAATTTCTTTTGGGGCAAACCACTCGTATTCTCCTTCGCCAAGGTCCAGCAAGACTGCGCAAGGAGTGTTCTGCTGCAAATATTCAGCTGCCTTTATATCAAGAAGGTATTTGGTTGGATGGTCATCCAATTTCATCAATGCAGCACGAATATTTTCGGTCATCAATGATGGATTCCTACTAAGTGCAGGCATCCGTGTTCAACTAATTCCCCAACTAAATCATCTATCAATTTATTTTTTTCGTTTGCTTCTTCTAAAACAAACGGGTAACTTATTACTATTTGCCCTAAATGAATTTTTCCATCTGGAGGAAATTCAAAATTACCATCCTGCAAACTTTCCGGAAAAGTAAAAATTGGATGCTCGTAAACTTCGTCTTTGTAATATTTTTCGTTTAATTCGTCCATTTTTTCTTTGCCAACAATTGAAATTTCAAGTTCTGAATCAGATATGATTCCATTTGCTTCCAAAGTTTTAGTGGCAATTTCTTTGATTTTTTTGGTCGAAACAGGATAATTGCCTTTTGTTACAGTGATTTCAATCATTTATATTGAGAGTTTTTGCTTGACTATAATTGAGACGCGGGCGCCGTCTGCATTTCCTTTTGATTTTTCGCGAACCAAACTCATAACTTTTCCCATATCTTTAATATCTTTTGCACCGGACTCTGCAATTGCTTCATCGACAAATTGTTGCAATTCCTGATCTGTTAATTCTGCTGGCAAAAATTCTTTTAAGATTTTTAATTCATTTACTTCAGTGTCAGCTTTGTCTTGTAATCCTGCCTTTAGATAGCTTTCTATTGCATCTCTTCTTTTCTTAGCTTCTTTTTTAACAACATCAAGTTCTTCTTCGTTCGTCATATTTGGATGGTCAATTTGGAAATTGTGAATTTCTGCAGACAAAAGTTTTAAGGTTGAAACACGCACTTCATCGTGCGCTTTCATTGCCTCAACTATTTGATTATTTAAATTATCTATAATCATTTTAGTTCGCTTCTTTTTTGATATTCTCTTTGTAAATCTTCTAATCTTTGCTCATCTTTAATATTTTCAGATATAATTTGGGCTTCTGTATCTTGCGGCGAACCAAAATTGATTGGTAATTGTGAAATTACAGCGCCAGCGCCAGCTGCTACTAAAGAGCCACCAATAATAAATAAAAAATCTCTTCTAGAAATGTTTCTTCTAATTTCCATATTTATATTTTGCTTTCCGCTTTATTATTATGATCTAATTCACGACCTGCAAGCAAATGCCAATGAATATGAGGAACTGATTGGTATTTTCCTCCATTAAAAATTAATTTATAACCTCCTGATAAATTTTTATCAGTTATCATTTTTTGTGCAGCTTTACACATTTGCATAAAAACATCTTTATGTTTTTCTTCAAGATCCATAAAACTTGTAATATGAATTTTGGGAATAATTAAGAGATGAGTACTTGTAGCTGGCTCGATGCTAGCAAAAACGGCTACAGAATCGTTTTCAAATTTAATATTAGACTTTGCTTCATGATTTGCAATTTTACAAAAAATACAATCAGACATGAAGATATTATAACATTACATCTTGCATATATAAATTAATTTTTAATGAGATAATATATACATATGTCTGATGCTGTTGTTGAACAAGAAAATAGTAACTTAACAAACAAGGATATTGTTGAATGGTTAAAACCCAGACAATCGAAGTTTTCTCAAGCTTTACAAGAATTTGCAAGAAAAAGTGAATATTTTGGATTCCAAAAAGTTGAAGCGGCATCGAATTATCCGCGTATTTTTCAAGGAAGAACAAGAGTTCCAGATTTTTTTAAAAGGCCAACTAAACCTAATCAAGGAGAATTTACAGGATCTGGACTTTGTGGTATTGCGAGTGGTGTTTTAGAAAGAGCTTTAATTGACAAATATGGACAGAATATTGATGTCATTCCCTTTTTAGTAAGAACAGATGATTTGGATATCGATACCGGGAAAAGCATTGAAGAAGGTTTTGAACCGCATGCTCATACTGTTTTAGTGTTTAAAACTCAAAAGGAAAATGATTGGTATCTTATTGATTCAACTTATAGACAATTTCAAATGAAAGTAAAGCCTGATAGGTTTGTAATAACTCCATTCGAAAACATTAACAAGCTTTATTCGTATGAAGATATTATTAAAAGGAGTGGTTGGAAGCAAAATCTTAATTCGAGTCCGTATGCTCCTCAACCAATCCAGCGTAATTATTTATATCAGTATTTCTCCAGAGAAATAGCTGGCAAGACCAGTGGTTTTGATAAGGTAAGTAGACAAGATTACGACAAATTATTGGAAAGTTTAAATTAGTCTTTTAATTACTTCTTGTAAAGATAAGAGTTCGGTTTTGTCAGAACTTCTTTCTTTATATTCTATTTTTTCACCAGTTTTTTCTGAAACAACAAGTCTCACTGGAATTCCAATTAAATCGCTGTCTGCAAATTTTGCTCCAGCTCCCGTTTCCCTATCGTCCCATAAAACTTCAATATTATTTTCCTGCAACTCGTCATAAATTTTTTTAATATTTTTTGCTCCTGGAAGCTCGATTAAATGCACATGAAACGGCGCGACACTAGCTGGCCAGATTATTCCTTTATCGTCATGGAATTTTTCAACAATAACTCCCATAACTCGAGTTATTCCAATCCCGTATGATCCCAAAATTACCGGTTTTTTATTTCCTAATGCGTCCGTGAAATATAAATCCAAGCTTTCTGATTTTGCTCCTCCAAAACTAAAGATATTTCCAACTTCTGCAGTTTTTACTTCTTTTAAATCTTCTTTTTTGACTTCTAATTGTTTTAATACTTCATCGTTATAAACTTCCTTATTTATTGCCAACTTCTTTTTGCGATCAAGATAGACAATATCCTCTCCTGCGTCGCAAATTGTTTGAAATTCGTGGCTAAACTGCGTAAATGCACCTCCTGAGGCAAAGGTGAAAAAAGTATCTTCGCCAATTCCCAGTCTTTCAAAAACTTTGTGATATGCGGCTGTTGCTGCATCATAAAATTTTTGATGTTCTTCATTACTACTTGAATAAGAATACATATCATCCATTATAAATTCACGGCCGCGCATAATTCCGGACTTTGCTCGAAGTTCGTTTCTTAATTTGGTTTGAAACTGATGAACATAAACCGGCAAATCTCTGTAACTATTTATGAAATTTCTCATCATGTCTGAAATTGGCTCTTCGTGAGACCAACCAAAACCAACTTCAACATCATTTTTTAATTTTGATTTAAACCAAACGTCAACTTTTTCATCATCCCATCTGTCTGTTTTTTCCCATAATTCTTTTCGTTGAAGAGTGGTCATAATAATTTCAACCCCTCCTATTGCCGCCATTTCCTCTCTAACTATTTGTTTTATTTTCTCAATGACTTTCAGGCCAAGAGGTAAATAAGCATAAGCGCCTGCCATTTCTTTGTGGATGAATCCTGCCTTAATTAAAAGCTGAGCGTTAATTGAAGTTTCATCGCTTGGGAAATTTTTACTGGTTTTTGTAAAAAGCTTGCTTTGTTGCATGAGCTATTTTAACACACAATTACTTTTGGTTCAGAACTTGGTTGGCGTAATTATCAAGAGAACCGGCTTTAAAAACAGATGGTAATTCGTGCGTTGTAATCAAAATTGAAAGTGCAATTAAAACAATAAAACCAAAAGTATAAACTCTCTCTTCCATTTTTGCAGTTAATTTCTTTTTAGTAATTGCCTCTGCGATAACAAGAGCGACACGGCTTCCATCAAGAGGCGGAAAAGGAATAAGATTTACAATTCCTAAATTGATTGAAACAACTGCTACAAAGCTAATCAATGTCCAAATATCTTCTTCTGCAAGGCGCTTTGCAACTGCAATAATTCCAACCGGACCGGTAACATCTTTTGGAGCTTGGCCCTGACTGACGCTTTTTGCCGCACTTCCCAAACCAAAGACAACAGCTTTTGTAACAGTTGCCGTTTCTTTAATTGCCTCCCAAAAACTTACAAAGGGCCTTTGCCAAACTGGTGCAAAATAATTTTCGTGGAAATCATCAAATGAAATTCCAAGTGAACCTTCGTCTGCTGGATAATTTATTCTTGGAGTTGCTTTGATATCAATTAATTTATTATTTCGATTCACTTCAATATCAATTTCTTTTCCCTTATTGTTATTAATTTCATTTTTGAGATCATCTGTTGAATTAATATTTACATTATTAATTTTTTCAACTAAATCTCCCGATTTAATTCCAGAGATCGAAGCTGGAGAATTTGATGCAACATCCAAAATAATAAAATCTAATTTTGTCGAATTACTGGGGACTCCATTTACAAAAAAGATTACTGTAAAACAAATAATTGCCAGAATGAAATTCATAACAATTCCTGCAACAGTAATTAAAATTCGAGTCAATTTGCTTTTATTTGTAAAAGCTTTTGCAGGATAAACCACTTGATCGCTTGCGGTTTCTCCGTGAAGACGGACAAATCCGCCAATTGGAAGCCAGTTAATTGAATAAATTGTATCGCCTATTTTTTTACCAAAAATCCGAGGAGGTAAGCCTAATCCAAATTCTTCAACCCAGACTCCGCTTCGTTTTGCGACCAAAAAATGCCCAAGTTCATGGAACATAATAAGAAGCGAGAAGGCAACAATAACTTTTATTGTAAGAATTAAAATAGCAAGCATGAATTATATTGTAACAGATGGATACTGACTATTCTTTAGTATTCTTTTGTTTACTCAGTAGTTGCGCTAAAGTAGTTATTTCTTCGTCTGTAGCAAGATTATTTGCATATTCATTGTTGTTTTTTGATTTTTCAGCATTTTTCCTCTTTTCACTATTTTTTCTCTTTTGAATTTCTCTACTAAATAAAATTTTTACGGAAGAAATTCCGGCGGTTAATGCAAGAAGAAATGTTGCCGAGATTAAAAGATTTTCTTTATTCGTTTCGTTATCAACTTGTTGTTTTAATATATCATTATCTGCAACTAAGACGGGGGCTTGGGTATTTGTAGTTATATTTATAGTTTTACTATTAGTATTTATTATACTAGAATTCATATCTGCTTCAGCTTTGAGAATATTCTTTTTAAGAGTTTCGTAATCAGAGTTGTTAGTTGACTCTTGAAGAGTATCTTGGAATGCCAAATCGCTATCAACGTTTTTTTTGGCTACTTGGTACTCCTGAATTGATTGATAAATATCGTCCAATTCTTTATTAACAAAAACATTCATCCCTTCTCCATTCATGCTAGCGAAATTTCGCATCCACGTATCTCCGTTTAAATACTGATATAACTCAGAGAAATGTCCCCGAGGACCCACCAATGTTTGAGAGAAACTAAGATAATCAGTAAGCAGCGGATCGGTTATTGTTGACTGATGTGTATACGGATAATTCAGTCCGTCAAATCGGTCTTGATCAACACTATCTTTAGAGATAAGTTCGTTAATTAAATAAGGATTCTCGTCAATGAATTTGAAAATAGGATGACTTCCAAACTCATTTCTTAAGCTATCCAGTGTTTTTGTAACCAAAGTAACATTATCAGGTTCTGATATTACTATTTCAGGTTTGACTGGTTGTGTGATTGTTGTAGTTTTAATATTTAATGCCTGCTGTAAGTCACTTTTTGTTACATCACTATTGTATGCATTTATACCTGTCCAAACCCCAGCTAAGGTAGCTGTAGCAAATATTATTCTTGACAGTCTGTTTTCTGAAGACATGGAGAAATTATAATACTATAAGACTAAAGTTGCAACAGTTCTGACTTCTTGCGCTCGCCCATTTCTTCAATTTTTCCTACAAATTCATCGGTTGCATTCTGAAGATTTTTTTCGAAAGCAAATTTTTCATCTTCTGTAATTTTTTTCTCATCAAATTCTCCCTTTATGCTATGCATTACATCAGCTCTTATTTGTCTTATTGCAACTCTACTTTCTTCAAGCTTTGCGTTTAATAAGCGTACAAACTTTTCGCGATCTTCTGTTGTTAATGGCGGAACCATAATTCTAATTATTTCTCCATCGATATTTGGATTCATACCAACGTTTGCTGCTTCAATTCCCTTTTTAATTTCACCAATAATTGATTTATCCCAAGGATCAATAACCAAGCTTTGTGGATCTGGAGAGCTCACTGATGCAACTTCTAAAATCCTTAATCTTTGGGTTCCTCCATAAACCATAATTTCCAGATTTTGAACCATTGCAGGAGTTGCGCGGCCTGAACGGATTGTGCCGATTGTAGTTTGCAAGGATGCAATTATCCCTTGCATTTTTTGGCGAACTAAATTTTCATCCATTTATTTGGAGTTTATTTTCCCACTTCTATTCTAGCAAATTTTCCAATTCTTATATTTTCTCCGGTTTTTGCAATTACTTCTTTTACCAAATCGCTGATTGTTTTTGAAGTATCCTTAATAAATTCTTGTGATTCTAATTCTTTGACATCTTTTGGATCCATTGCTGAAATTTGAAGTGCAATATTTTTTCCTAGTTCAACTGTTAATTCATTTTTGGCAACGAAATCTGTTTCACAAAGAATTGAAACTAAAACTCCAACTTTTCCATTGTGATGAATATAGCTTGCAACAATTCCCTGACCAGTTTCGCGGTCAGCTCTTTTGGCAACTTTTTCAAAACCTTCTTTTTTGAGAATTTCCAAGGCTTTTTTTTCGTCACCTGCAACAATTTCCAAAACTGCTTTAACACGCATAACTCCAGCGCCTGTTTCTTCACGAAGTTTTTTAATTAAATCAACTGAAATTGCCATATTAACTTAATGCATTCTTAACCAAATCAAGAACATATTCAACTGCTCCTGCAGCATCGTCATTCATTGGGATTGGATAATCAATTAAATCTGGGTTTGCATTACTGTCAACTAATCCAATAACTGGGATTTTGACTTTTTTGCTTTCAAGAACTGCTCCGTTTTCTTTGTGAGTATCAATAATAAAAACTAAATCTGGAAGTTTATTTAAATTTGCAATTCCTGAGAAGTTTTTTTCAAGATCTTCAATTTCTCGAGCTAATAATAATTTTTCTTTTTTGGTATATGTTGCGTAAGCTCCATTTTTCATATCGGTCTTCATTTGATCAAGCTTTTTAATTGATTTTTTGATTTGATCAAAATTTGTAAAAGTTCCGCCTAAAAATCTTTGAATAATATATGGAGAATTTGTAGCAACTGCTACTTCTTTTGTTTTTTCCTGAGCTTGTTTTTTGGTTCCAACAAATAAAACTACTTTGCCATTTTTCTTAGCTTCTTTTAATACTGCAAGAGCTTCGTCCAATTTTGCCTTTGTTTTTGGGAGATCAAAAACACTGACTCCATCTTCTGTGCCATAAATAAAATCTCTCATTTTTGGATTCCATCTTTTTGCTTGATGGCCATAATGAGCACCAACTTCAAGAAGTTTTTCTAATGAAACTTCGCTTTTAACAGTTTTTGGTTTTGTTTCTTTAACTGCTACTTTTTTGGTTGTTTTCTTTTCTGCCATTTTATTTTGTTTCCCTTAGTCCGCCATCTACCAGAAGTGATCAGGGAAAACCTGATAGATGTGTGTAACTGGTATTATATTAGATTTGGTTGTGAGAAGCAAATTCATTTAAGGCTGATATTTGTTTTTCTTTTAAATTAATTTTATTAAATAGATATCCACCTGAAAAGATTAAATCCGTCCACCGATTGCTGTCAAAAATCTAACTAAATTTGCGACTCCATCTGCCGGAATATAATTTAGTGCACGCACGTCTACTGCAATTCCAAGGCCAAATTGAAACACACACATAATAGCTGCAATATTTCTTTCGTAAGTTTTTTCACTTATACTATATTCAATACTCGAAAAGACTTCCGCTTTGCCAGAGTCAATAAGAAAGATTTTATCTTCTCCTTGTACATTTTGTCTAAGAACCTGTATTTGATTTTCTAATGACATATTATTTTTATAACCAGTTATCGGTATCTTCCATTCCACGTTGAGCATCGTCTGCTTTCTTTAATGCTCTTGCCCTAAGTAATTTTGGTTCGTCACTATCTATAAGAATCGCATTTGCTCTAACTAGAGCTTCAAACGTATTTATTTTTTCTAAAGTTTCTTCAGGATCGTTAATTTGTGCATCAAACCTAGCTGGAACTAAATATTCTACTAATAATTGTTCTTGGATACTAAGCGGTTGTGTTTCTCTGCTTTTTCCCATAGAAGTATTATACCAAAAACACTATAGGTTTTCAAGATTACACTTTTTTTCTTTTAAATTTAAAATGGTTTGATCTAATTTTCTGCTCGTAAATACGCATAAAATTGCAAAACCACTGAATAATAAATATGCTGGTACTTCTGCCGTATCAACATAGTTTTTTGTAGTTATTTCATAAAATATATTTAAAATTTCAAATCCCGCTATTGAAGCTGCAGGTATTTTGAAAAGTCTGCTTTGAATTTTATGTTTTTTTATTTCGGAATTAAGACGACCAATTGCTTCAAGATTATCTGCAGACATGAATTTATTTTACTGCTTCTACCAAGTTTTCCAGAAGACTTACTATTGTCACAGGGCCAACGCCGCCTGGGACTGGAGTCACAAAACTTGCTCTTTCGGTTACTTTTCCATCAAAATCTCCTTTTGGGCTGCCAACATCAATTGCAATACTTCCCTCTTTTATCATTTCACCTTTTATTAATTCCGGAACACCGGTAGCTGAAACGACTAAATCTGCATTTGTTAATTTGGCATATAAATCTCTGGTGTCTTTGTCACAAATGCATACTTTGTAATTTCTTTCTTCAAGCATAGTAACAACTCCTTTTCCGACTATTCCTTTTGCGCCAACAACCGTTGCCCGCTTTCCAAAATAAGCTAAATCTTTAGTTGCAAAATCTAAAATTGATTCAATTCCTTTCACAGTTGCTTGTTTATACTGAGATTTATTTCTTAGTCCATCAACATCTTTATTTTTATCAATACTATTTACAATAGTTCTTGTTTTGACTTTTAATTTTCCAGGAAGCGGCAATTGGACCATAATTCCATTAATTTTTTTGTCTTTATTTAATTTGCCTATTTCTTTGATTATTTCTGTATGCGTTACTTTGTCTGGGAATTTTTTAATAATAAATTTTGCGCCAACGCGAATTGCAGCTTTTTGTTTTAATTTAGTATAAAGAAGACTTGCTTTATCATTTCCGACAAGTATAGATACTAATTTAGGTTTGTTTTTAAGTGAGGCAATTTCTTTTTTTAAAACCTTTTCTTTGTCTGCGGCGAACTTTTTTCCGTCAAAAACAATTGACATGTACTCAATTATACTCTATTTTTAGGTATTAATGAAGCGAGTTACAAAAGCCGTTATCCCTGCAGCCGGATTTGGAACAAGATTTTTGCCACAAACAAAGGCAATGCCAAAAGAAATGCTTCCGATCGTCGATAAACCTGTTATTCAAATAGTTGTTGAAGAATTAGTGGATGCCGGAATCAAAGATATTATCATTGTTACTGGATATCACAAGAGAGCAATTGAAGATCATTTTGATTTGCCAAATACTGACTTGATTGAAAATCTTCGCATGGGAGGCGAGAAAAAGAAACATCTAATGGAAGAAGTGCAGCGAATTTCTGAAATGGCAAATTTTATTTATGTAAGACAAAAAGGGCCTTATGGAAATGGAACTCCCCTTCTTAATGTCCGTCACTTGATTGGCGATGAGCCTTTTATTTATACATGGAGCGATGATTTTATTGTTTCGTCTCCAAGCAGCGTTAAACAAATGATAAGTGTTTATGAAAAATACGGCAGCTCTGTTCTTGCTGGAATAAAAGCTACAAAAGATGAAGATTACGATCGTTACGGATTTTCGGCAGGAAAAGTATTAGATGACGGCGTAATTGATGTTGACACTTTAATTGAGAAACCAGGAAAAGAAAAAGCGCCAAGCGATAATACGAATTTAAGTTTTCTTTTTACACCTGAAATTTTTAAATATATGGACAAAGCGATGGAAAACTTGGAAGAAGGTAAAGAACTTTATTGGAATGATCCTGTAAAACTAATGCTTGCAGATCGCATAAAAGTTTATTCTACAGAAATTAAAAATGCTAAATATTATGATATGGGAAATAAACTGGAATATGTAAAAGCAATTGTAGACTTTGGATTAAAACATCCTGAAACTGGGGAAAGTTTTAAGAAATATTTAGAGGAAATTTCTCACAAAGGTTTTTAACTTCTTTATTTATATTTTTTATGAATTGATCTTTGTCTATTTTTTCCTGAAATTCTTTTAATACAACTTTTCTTTGAGCGACATCTTCTGGAAGTTCTATTTTTTCCAAATGATTTATAACATCCATTATCCAGTCTGCAATTTGGTCTATTTCATATTTGCCCATTCCTCTTGCTGTAATTGCAGGAGTACCAATCCTTATTCCTGATGGATAAAAAATTGCGCGAGGAGAAATTCCGTCTGGTGAAATGGCGTTTCTATTAACAATTATTCCGGCTTTTTCTAAAGCATATGCAACAAACCAGGAATTAATTTCTAAAGGACGAAGATCAATTAAAATTAAATGTTTATCTGTGCCGTTTGTGATTAAAGTTAATCCTAAATCCATTAATTTCTGTGCAAGCTCTTTTGCATTATCTACAACTTGTCTTGCATATTTTTTAAATTCTTCTGAATTATCTTTTTGAAGAGCAATGCCAATTCCTGCAATTATTTCATTATGAGGACCTCCTTGAAGGCCTGGAAAAACTGATGAGTCAATTGCATTTGCCAAATCGATCCGGGAAAAAATTAAAGCGCCACGAGGACCTCTTAAAGTTTTGTGAGTTGTCATCATGACAACATCGGCATAAGGAAACGGATCTGCATTAACTCCAGCTGCAATTAAACCTGCTTCGTGAGATACGTCTGCTAAATAATAAGATCCAGCTTTTTTGGTAATCTCCCCAATTCTTTTATGATCAATTTCTCTTGGATATGCAGTCCCCCCGCTTACAATAATTTTTGGTTTGAATTCTAAGGTTTTTTTTTCTAGGGCATCATAATCAATAAGACCATTTATTTGTTGATCATTATAAGCAGAGCTTGCCATGGTTACATGGTAAAAGTCCACATCATAAATTTTGGAAATTAAAGTAACTTTGCGGTCACCAATATGCCAGCCGTGAGATAAATGGCCGCCGTCTGGAAGATACAAAGACAAAATTTTATCGCCGGGGTTAAGAAGCGCATTGTAGATTGCTAAATTTGCTGGAGCTCCTGATAAAGCTTGAACATTAACTGCCCACTTGTCAGGAGTTAAATGAAAAAGCTCTAGTGCATTTATTTTTGTTAATAATTCTATTTCATCAATAAATTCATTTCCCTGATAATATCTTTTTCCGGGCTGACCCTCAGAATACTTTTGCATTAAAACAGAGCCAACTGCTTTTAAAACCTCTGGATAAGTTATATTTTCGGAAGGAATCATGGAAAGAGTTTCCCTTTGGCGAATTTCTTCTTTTTTTATAAGAGATTGAATTGTGTCCATGGGGTTATTTTAACATCTTTCTTGGCTTGCCTGGTACTTTGTGGTGCGTAGGACAGCGTGGGGCGTATGATTCTTGAGCTCCAATTAAAATAATTTCATCGTTATAATTTGCCGGCATTCCGTTTACAAACCGTTGTGTTCGAGTTGCTTCTTTGCCACATATTTTTCCATCTTCTTCACAATGGTATGTACAAATGGCTGTTAATCTTTCGATATCGTCTGATTTTGCAAGAAGTACTGGCATTTGCCCAAAAGGTTCGCCTCTAAAATCTAAAGGTAGGCCATCAAAATTTACTTCTATATCTCTTTCAACAATTTCGTCAACAACCGGAACTATATTTTCATCCATAAATTGAATTTCATCAATGGCTACTATTTCTGTATTTTTAGTTAAATAGTTTAATATTTCTTCTGAAGTAGCAACAGGTATGGCTGCGTGTTCGGCACCTGCATGAGAACGGATTTTGTCCTTTCTACCCCATCTGTCATCAATGGCTGGCTTAAAGACAAGGACATCTTTGCCAGCAATTTCAGCTCTAGTAACTCGTCGCAACAATTCATCAGTTTTCCCGGCGAACATATTGCCAGAGATTCCCCGTATTCTTTCGGTCATGGCAAAAAGATTATTGACCTTTACAGATGAGATTTCAAGAGGAAAGAATTGCTGACTCGACAGCTTTATAAGTTTTTTCTATATCGGGTGTTACATTAATAATTTCTAAATGATATTCATCTTTAAAAGATAAAAGTAACTCTCTTGTTTTTGCCCATTTTTCATCTCCTTCTTCAAATCTATGTTCCAATTCTCTTCCGCTTGTAAATCTTTCACCTACCAGAAGAAATGCTTTATCGGGTATCCTTAAATCTTTATTAAAATGCTTAAGTGTATTTAAAGGCACACCTTCGACTAAGCCGCTAACAATTCCAGTCAAAGTATAGTCTTCAGCAATTACATTAATTCCTGCTTCTAAAAGTTCTTCTAAAGCTTGCTCGAAATCGCGTCTATTTTCGGCGCAAAGAAGCTGTAAACATTCTGCTGTCATTTCTTTTCGCTTGTGAATAACAGCATCAATTACAGGACCATTTGGTTCT
The DNA here is from genome assembly GCA_035549555.1 of Patescibacteria group bacterium. Taxonomy (NCBI): domain Bacteria; species Patescibacteria group bacterium. Next base: position 97,530 of record DASZQR010000010.1, on the reverse strand, counting down.
AATTCGTAAAGAGGATACTTGATGTATACAAAACCTTTGTGTTCATCAGCAAAACGCTTCAAGGCTGTGCTTTTGCCTGTATTTGGTGCTCCATATACGACTGTGAATTTTCCAGACATATTTATGTTTATATTAATCTTTCTTTTTTATATTTATCAATTTTCCATTTCCAAACTGGTTTACCACACCAGCCTGTGCCTTCAGGACATCGCCCTGTTCCCGCCGCTTCCGCAACAGCGCAAGGAGCCAGGAATAATTCCGCAAATTCGGGAAATTCTTCAGTTAACATTTCGACTTGTTCGATAGAAATAAAGCAAAACTCTTCCTGGGCAAGAAAACATAATCTTTGTTTAAATCTATGAAGCCAATCAAACATGTCGCCTGTTTCAACAATTCTTATAGTTTGGGCATTTGGTAACAATTTCAATGCGACTTCTCTGGGAACTCCTGCTTGAAGACACTTTTCCACATTTGCATAGATATTGGTCATAATTTCGTCGTACTTAGCTCTTAATTCTATATTTTCTCTTATAACTAATGGCGTCATATAATCGGCGGTACCATCGTAAATATCGTCCACGGTTGGCACAGCTCCAGGCGTTCTTCTTTGCCTTTGTCTTTGCGATTCTGCTGTATGAGACAATTTAGTTGCGGCGGTAATAGAAACTTGTCGGAGACACTCAGTAAAGGGATCTAGCATTCCAGTTTCATAAACATCAGCGAGCAAAACATTGTTTACTGGAGAAATTAATAATTTAATTGCTTCGTCATCTGGTAAATCTTTTTCTGTAGCGCCAGTAATATTTCTTACTGCAAAAGCCAAAACATTTCTTAGATTTCCTGTCGTGCCTAAAATAATAGAGTTTTTATTATTCAGTTGTTCATCAAACTCTTGTTTCTGTTCTGTTCGTGTTTCAGAAAAATGAGGATGCTCATAAGGCGGCAACGGTTTATCTAATTCAAGCAAAATTGAAGGGTCAACTTCGGCAATTTCTTCGACCATGGTTGCAATTGTATATTTTGCTTCGTCGCTAAAATTCTCAAATTGACTTGCTCTAAAAAGTCTCATAATCTGCAATTCACTTAGCGTATGGTACATTGTCGTCTTTTGAGCGATTGGCAAAACATATCTGGCAACTTCCTGGCAAATTTTGTCGACCTTGGAATTTAATCTTTTGGCAGTTTTCTCATAATTCCACCCTGCTCCCGGATACATGTTTTGTACCCTTTGCTCGACACTTTCGTGTAAAGATGTAAGTAAATTAAAATAAGCTTTGTTCATATACTCGGCCGAGGTGATGTATAAATCTCTTTGTTCTGGAGTTAACCCCGCTGCAACTTCATAGTTACCATCTTTTGCTTCGACATATCTTTGGCTTTGTTGTTCTGAGTTATAAAAAGGATTTGCATGTAGCACCCTTTCTGCCAAATCCCGGGTTACATTTATATGAAAAGTAAAATTAGCATGCATGCGAGTCGTGTGATGACCAGCTTCGGCTGTACGATCAGCAATTGCTTGCTGGCGATCTTCAAGGCGAGGTTTTAGAGTTGAAACTCCAGCCGCATAGCATTGCATGGCTGCGCTAATGGAGATATCGCGAACACCAACTTTCCCTTCTTCATCTCCAACCACAAGAGGGCAAATAACTAATATTATTTGAGGTGGATTCTCAAATTTTTCACCAAGCTTTTTATATTCCAATAAAGTGTTTACAACATCCGGTTTTATTTTTTCCTGATTTGCTCCTGGAAATTCTGCACTCATTTTTTCTTGTCCTTTGTAAAGTCTTTCCAGATTTTACTTGTTGTCGGGCCAACTTGGCCGCTATATTTACTTCCTTTTTTTGGACCGTATGGATTTTTGGCGGGCGTGCTTAATCTTGTGAAAGACAATTGGCCAATTCTCATTCCGGGGTAAAGAGCAATGGGAAGAGTGGCAACATTTGTAATCTCAAGAGTTATAAATCCGCTAAAACCAGGGTCGATAAAACCGGCCGTTGCATGAACTATAATCCCCAATCTTCCTAAAGAACTTCTTCCGTTTAATTGGGCAACCAAATCATCCGGGATGGTAACTTTTTCAATTGTTGTGCCTAAAAGAAATTCACGGGGATGAATAATAATTGGGTCACCGTTTTTTACTTTAATCAATTCCATGAAATCGTCGGCTGGCTCTTTGACATCAAGAAAAGGTTTACGGGAATTTTTAAAAATACGAAATTCATTATCCATTTTGACATCTAAACTCGCTGGCTGAATTGCTTTTGAGTCAAAAGGGGAAATTTTAAGTCTTTTCGACTTTATTTCTTTTTGAATATCAACGTCAGATAAAATCATCTATTATCTCCATTTCCGTGAAGCTTATTTCTTTTTTGCCTCGAAGTTAATTTTTCGACGTTTGCTACCGCAACATCGTTAAGTTTAATTCCAAGTTCTAATGAAAGTTGCGAGACATACCATAAAATATCTCCAAGTTCTTTTTTAAGTTCCTCATTGTTTTCTTTCGTCAGTTTTCCATTGTTATCTCTAAATAATTTTTTAATTTTTTCTAGCACTTCACCTGTTTCTCCAGCTAAACCAAGTGCAGGATAAACGAAGTTTTTACCAATTTTGGGATAGATTGCAGTTTTCTTAGTAAATTTTTGGTAATCGTCGAAGTTCATTTAACTAAAGTATTTTTTAATTGTTTTTATTTATTATGTCAATAGTATAAAATAAATTATGGCAGAAATACCTGGTTATAATCCCGAGGAGGCAAAACAATTACGTGAAGTAATGGATGCTTTAACCGATGCTAATGCACTTTTGCCGATTTTACATATAACACATCATGGAAACAGAAGGGCAACCATAGGCCACGTTCGAGATATTGCATCAGATAGTGATGTGTACGAACAAAATATACAGGAACCGGAAAGATTTGAAGATTTGATTGGTTGGGTAATTCCATTTGAGGCAAATGATCATCATGCCTTTGCTGTAATTAAGGCTTCTGATTTTTCAACATCAATTCATTTTGCCAAGAAGGAAGACAGAGATTGGTTTAAGGAAATAGATGCTGATCATTGGGAACCTGGTAAAAAGGTTAATTTGTTTAATCCTACTGAGGTTGATCATATACACACAGATGGTTTAAATATGTATTGGGAAGATGTTTTAAAGAGATTAGTTCCTACTAACCCCACACACACAGCAGAAATAGATAAATTGTTGGAGGAATCTTTGAGACAAGCAAAAGAAAGAGTGATTCAAAGTCAAAGAGCGCAATTTGAGAATTCTGAAAATACAAAAAGATCGTTAATAAATTTCCTCAAAGGATTACAAAGCAAAGATTAATTGTCTTTCTTTTCTTCTTTTTTCTTTTTCTCTAATTTTGGATTTTGCCAGCTTGCAAAATCACATTCTGGATATCTGCTGCAGCCAAAAAACGGTCTGCCTTTTGAAGTCTTTTTAACTATCACGTCACCTTTTTTACATTTTGGACAAGTCATGCCGATTTTTTCCATATATTTTCCTGTATATTTGCAGTCAGGAAAACGAGAACAACTCAAAAATTTTCCAAATCTTCCAATTCTTATTACTTCATCCCCTTCTTTGCACAAAGGACATTTGCGCCCTGTTTTTTCAACTGGAATTGCAATTCGTTTTGCATTTTTGGTAACGTCTTCCAATTTTTTATGGAAAGGCCCATAAAATACTTTAATCTCTTTTTCCCAACTTTTATCGCCTGCGGCGACCTGATCCAGATCGTCCTCCATGTCTGCGGTAAATTTATAATCTAGTACCTCTGGAAAGTTTTGTGAAAGAAAATCTGTAACTGCAATCCCAACTGGAGTTGCAAAAAACTTGCGTTCTTTTTTCTCCACATATTGCCTTACCTGAATTGTTGAAATAATTGGAGCGTAAGTTGAAGGACGGCCAATTCCTAATTTTTCAAGAGTTTTAATTAAAGAGGCTTCATTATATCTTGCTGGAGGCTCTGTGAATTTTTGAATTGGATTAACTTTTATTAAATCTAATTTTTCTTCTTTTTCTACGCTTGGCAACTCAACTTCGTCAGCTGAAACTGCTTTTGGCATGACTTTTCTCCATCCATCAAATTTCATAATTTGGCCAGAAGCTCTCAATAAATAGTCAGATGCTTTAACATCAATAGTAGTTGAATCAAAAACTGATTCTGCCATTTGGCATGCAGTGAACCTTTTCCAAATTAATTCATACAGTTTTTTAAAATCTCCTGCCAAATCTTCTTTTGATTTAATTGTTGGGTTAGTCGGGCGAATTGCTTCATGTGCCTCCTGTGCGTTTTTCGATTGTACTTTGTACAATCGGGGAGCTGCGGGAACGTATTTGTCACCAAATTCTTTCTTAATATAATCTCTAACTTTAGCTACAGCTGTAGTATTAAGATTTACAGAGTCAGTTCTGTGATAAGTAATTAAACCTTCTTCATAAAGGTTTTGAGCGGCGCGCATTGTGCGCTTTGCACTCCATCCGAATGAAATTGCGGCAGACTGAGTCATTGTGCTTGTAGTAAAAGGCGCGTAAGGAAGTTTATGCATTTCGCGTTTTTTAATATCGCTTACAACATAATTTGCTTTGTTTAAGTCTTTGACTATTTCATCAGAAGTCTTTTTGTCATGTGACTCAAATTTTTTATCTTTTACTTTTACAAGTTCAACAGTAAACTTTTTGTTTGCTTTACCTTTAACGTCTGCAAAAATCTGCCAGAATTCTTCAGGCTTAAATTTTTCAATTTCTTTTTCTTTATCAACTATTAAACGGACTGCGACTGACTGTACACGGCCAGCTGATAAACCGCGGCGAACTTTTTTCCATAAAAGCGGCGATAATTCATAACCAACCAAACGATCTAAAACCCGGCGGCCAATTTGTGCATCAACTAAATGTTTATCAATAGCACGCGGATGGGCAATAGCTTCTTCGACAGCCTCTTTTGTAATTTCATGAAATGTAATTCTTTTTTTATTTTTATTTTCAACAACTTCGCTAACGTGCGCTGCAATAGCTTCCCCTTCGCGGTCAGGATCTGTCGCGATATAAACCATTTTGGCTTTTTTAGAATCTTTTTGAAGAGATTTTATAACATCAAGCTTTTTTTCCATTTCTTGATAGTCAGGCTTAAAATTATGCTCGACATCAATTCCTAATTTTGATTTGGGCAAATCCTTAATATGGCCCATGGTTGCTTCTACCTGGTAATCTTTTCCAAGAAATCGGTTTAAAGTTTTTGCCTTAGTTGGCGACTCAACAATAATTAGATCCATATATAAGTATAAGCTAAGCTTGTGATGATTACATCATAGAGATTATGTTATCAGAGGTGTCAAGAGAGAGAAGTTCCTTCGTAAGCTGATTGAAGCATAAAAAAATCATCTTTATATAAGTGCTCATTTCCGTTATTTGACGAAGAAATTACATTTCCTTTTGAGTCATATTTAATATATCCATCTTTTGAAACATCTACATTGTTATCAAAAGTATATTCTATTATTTGTTGTTTAAATCTTCCATTTATTTGCTGTTCTATTATATTTTCTTCAAGATCTAGATGTATGTTTGTGCCAGACGAATCCGTAGCATTTATACTTAAATGTGTGGTGTTTGTTCGTGCTACTGATTGCTTGTTTGTATATATGGCGACTTCTAAATCTTCGCTAAGCACCAGTTTTCCTGTTTTTTGTTCGTTTTTACTAATAATTACTCGTATAGTCGTATCTTCTGTGGTTATAAATTTAGGAAAATCACCAACAGGAATATTCGTATTTACACCATTTGAATTTGTACAATAACAGTCTTCAAAAATGTTATTTTCGATATTTAGATACTTTGTGTAATAAAAACTACAGTTTTGGTTATTTCTATATGTGCCATTTTCTAAAGAGATATAAACAACTTCAGAAATATCAGGACTAGGATTTAAGTGGATTTTGTTGACAATTACATTAGCCAGCATTTGAAAGGCTTGCATGTTTCCTTCTTCTTTTTGTAAGGCAGTAAATTCTGCAAAAACATTTGAAGTATCAGCTAGACTATCTTTTCTCGACAAAAGTGCGGCAGCTCCGGTAGTGACTAAGGTAGAACTTATAATTCCAAGCCCAAATAGTCTCAAAAATGTTCTTCTGCTGACTTTTCCAGTTGCGGGTGGGTTGTCTGGTTTAATATCTGCCATTAAGATAATCTAATACATCTTCAGGTTTATTTGCAATATTTGCACCGTTTTCGATGAGCCAATCTGTTGCAGGGCTTCCAGGTATTGCAAAAACTTCAACTCCTAAATTTGCTGCGTGATTTGCTGTGCTAATACTTCCTGATCTTTTTTCTCCTTCAATTACAACTACGGCTCTAGAAAGACCTGCAATGATTTGATTACGAGCTAAAAAGTTTTTGCCAACAGGGGTTGTACACTCTTTAAATTTTGTTAATAAACATCCATGCTTAATTATTTTTTCTGCCAGTTTTTTGTTTTCTTGAGGGTAAACTCTGTCTAAACCATGAGCTAAAACTGCGATTGTTCTCCCATCTGCGTCAAGAGCTGCAGAGTGCGCCAAGGTATCAACCCCTAAGGCAAGACCAGAGACAATTGTAAATTTATTTTTGGCTAGATAAAATGCAAAATCATATGCTAGTTTTTGTCCGCGAGTGCTAATTTTACGGGAGCCGACAACTGCAACTGCGTTTTTGTCTTTTGGTAAATAAGTTCCTTTTATGAAAACATTAAGAAGTTCATCCTGGATTTTAAGCTGCATCAAGTTTTTGTGTTGGGTATGTTAAATTGTCAACCTTTTTCATTGTTTCTTCGATTGTTTTTAAATTTGTTCCAGGAAAAAGAGATTCATATTTACCAGAAAACTCTTGTCCGTTATTGTTTGTAATTTTTCCTGTTTCTTGATCCAATTTATATAGATCAATTTTGTTTTCTTGGACCATTTGTAATTCATGATTTGGAGTTAGAAACAAACTTGGAGTAATTTCAATATTTCTCTTGGTGAGCTTTGCCTGCTCAGCAAGATCGTTATTTCGAAGAACTCTTTTAAAGATACTATTGAGTTGTGAGGTTTTTTCTTCCGGGGTAAGTGTCGTTTCAGTGTCTATACCTTTATCTGACATAATTCATTATATTACTTTTTGCCAAAATAATATCCAAGAATCTCCTTTGCTATTGGAGCGGCTACTTCTGAACCCTGGCCTGCTTTTTCTACTATTACATCAATAACAATTTTTGGATTATCTGCTGGAGCAAAAGCGGCAAACCAGGCATGGGTAAGATTTTGATCTCCTGTTTCTGCAGTTCCTGTTTTACAGGCAACAGTCACTTGAGGGCCAGAAACTTGTGCAGAACCTGTGACATCTGGACTATTCCAAGGGAAAAATGGAAAACCTGTTCCGCCTGTTGAGCAGGCATCAATCATTCCTTCTTTAATTGTTGATAAAGTATTTGGATTTAAATTTAGACTGTAACAACTTTTTCCAACTGAGGCGTTTACATAAGGCTTACAAATCTGCCCGTCGTTTGCAACGACTGATGCCAAAATATTTGATGCAACTGGAGTAAGATTTACATCTCCCTGGCCAATTGAAACGTTATAGGTATCTCCCAAAAACCATTTTTCGCCGTTGAATTGCCGTTTCCACGCAGGAGACGGGATGATTCCTGTCGCTTCATTTGGCAAATCAATTCCTGAAGGTTTATCAAGCCCGAATTTTTTGGCCCATGAAGACAAATCGTCAATACCAACCATTTCCCCGACTTTATAAAAGAAAGTATCTGTAGACCTTGCTATTGCACGAACAATATTTATTGGACCTTCTGTTTTTCCATATTCATCCCAATACCAGTTGTCGTATTTATAGCCATTTAATTCAACATATCCAACATCATCATATGTAAAATTCGTGTCAATTTTATTTTCTTCAAGAGCTGCAGTTGAAGTAACAATTTTAAATGTGGAACCTGGATGATAAAGACCATCAAGGCTTCTATTGAAAAGTGGAAGATTTGGATCAGTAAAATAACTACTTAGTTTTTTTGAATTACTGTTTATGAAATCATTTGGATCAAAACTGGGGAAAGAATACATTGCAAGAACCGCGCCCTGGCCATTAGTAATAACAATAGAACCTTTGCGGCCTACAGGAAGATTTTCTCCTTCTGAGGTGTTTATTTTTAAATTATTTACGGTATCAGCAACTTTTTGCTGTAACCCGACATTAATTGTAGTTTTAATATCACTTCCCGGAACTGGATTTTTAATTCCTAAAACTCGAACAGGATTTCCAGCCGCATCAACTTCAATTAACTCTTCGCCATCAATTCCGCGAAGAGTACAATCATATTCCTGTTCAAGTCCGCTTACGCCAACATAACTATTTGTAATTCTTGGGCCTTTATCAGGGCAATTTGGATCGACTTTATTAACTTCATCAGCGTCAACTTCGCTTAAATAACCAGTTAAATGCGCAGCGTCAGGGCCTAAATAATAATCCCGTTTACTTTCTGTAATACTATTAATTGCACTTGTATCAGTTGTGTCCAAACTTTTTTCAAAACCATTTGTCGTAAATATAATTTTTTCCTGGATGGGAGTGTTACCAACAATTGGAGTACCATCGCTTCCGAGTATTTGCCCACGAGGAGCGAGAATTGGAATACGGCGAATACGATTGTCATCAGATAATGTTCTATAATAATCACCTTTTATAATTTGAAGTTCGCCTAAGCGAGCAAATAAAATCACTGCAACTAAAACAAGTAAACCTTTTAAAAACCAGGAAAGCCAACCAGGATTTGGAGAATCATCAAGAGTATTCATTGGTATCTATAATTCTACAAGAAGAAAGCAATAGATTGTTAGAGAATTTCTTTTATTATCCCTTCAGGATATCTTCCCGTTGCTAAAACATTTAATTTTTCCGTTGCCCACTCTTGCTCTTTTGCAGATTTTGGAGAATGAACATCAACTATTAATCTTCCTCTGGGTGTGGAAATTGCATATCTATTGGCTGTGCCAAAAATATTATTTGTGTCGTCTGTGACTAAATAAAAATCATGGTCTAAGTGGAAATCACTACTATCTTCATATTCATTGCCATTTTCTTCTGTAATTAAAAACACAACAGATGCTTCTACTTCCCTTGCATGTGTGTATTTTTCAAGCATTTCTGATTTTATTTCATCAAGCGAGACGAGCTTTCTCATTCCATTTACTAATCGGGTTAGTCTTTTTCTTGTTTCTTTTTTGACAAGCAATAATTCATCGACTTTTTCTTTGTCGCTAAGTTTCAAAGCACCAACTTGGGCATATTGAAAATTTTGACGAACATTAATTAATTCTGCTGACATAAACTGGATTCCTTCCTAAGAAGAATTATATTTTATTTTCTAACTTATCAATATGCAACGGGCAAAATATGTGAAGATTTTACACATTTGCAAATAATAAAGTTTGTAGTATAAAGATTTATTAATTATGGCAGTTGAATCAATAACACATCGGAATATGAAAAACGTTCTTTTGTTGCAGTCAGATAAAGTTTCTGACATTCGGAGAGCAATTAAAGAAGGTGTAGAATCTTCTGAAAAAATAGTAGAAAGTCTTGAAATTCAAAAAGGGTTAAGAACAATTAGCTCTGAAACATGTAGCGAATTGTCAGCACATTATCTTTATTACACTAAATTATCAGGAAAATCTTAATAGACTACTTTATTCCACTAGTAACTTTAATCTGGGTTAGTAACTTTTCATTTTCTAAAAGTTTTCCTGCACCTTTGACAACACTGCTTAATGGATCGTCAGATACAATCACTGGCATTTTGGTAACTTCGCCTATTGCTTTATCAAAACCTGCAATTTGCGAGCCGCCGCCCGTCAGGTAAATTCCTTTTTGCATAACGTCAGCTACCAATTCTGGAGGAGCTTCTTCTAAAATGTCTCGAATTTCTCCAACTATTTCATTTATTGTTGGGGCAAGAGCTTCGCCGATTTCTTCACTATTTAATTTGATAGATTTAGGTAAACCAGTTTCCAAATCTCTGCCTCTTACAACTGTGAATTTTTCTTTTGTCTGCCCTACTGATCCAACAGAAATTTTAATGCTTTCAGCTGTCGGCTGACCTAAAAGTAATGAATATTTTAGACGCGCATAATTTATTATTGCTTCGTCCATTTCATCACCTGCAATGCGAATTGACTTACCAACTACAACACCGCCCAAAGAAATTAGCGCAATATCAGTTGTTCCGCCGCCGATATCGACAATAAAACTTCCTCCCGGATCTTCTATTGGAAGACCGACGCCAATTGCTGCGGCCATTGGCTCTTCAACTAAATAAACTTTTCTGGCACCTGCCTGAATTGCAGCATCGGCTACAGCGCGCCGCTCAACTTCTGTAACACCAGACGGGATTCCAATAATAACTTTGGGCCTTGGGATTTTGGGAATGATATTTCCTGATTCGTGAACTTTTCTGATATAAAACTTGAGCATGCTTTCTGTTGCGTCAAAATCTGCAATAACTCCATCTTTTAAGGGGCGAACAACTTCAATAAGAGTTGGGGCGCGGCCAAGCATTTTTTTGGCAGATAAACCGATTGATAATATTTCTTTAGTTTTTTTTTGCCTTGCTACAACCGAAGGCTCGCGAATAACAATGCCCTTGGTTTTTACAAAAACTAAAGTGTTTGCTGTTCCTAAATCTATGCCGATATCAAAACTAAGAAGACCAAGAATGCGATTGATCATGATGTGAAGCTAGTATAACACGGGTATTAACCCGTCTTGTCACAACAAGTTGTGATAACATTTAGACTATAAATGATTGAATGGCTTTTTTATATTTTGTTCTTTATTTCGCCCTTGATTTTTTACCCTAAAACTTCTGAAGTTTTTGAATTTAACAAAATTGTTGTTGTTTATATTTTTACAGTTTTGATTACTGGGGCCTGGATAATTAAAAGCATTCAAAACAAAAAATTTATTTTCAAAAGAACAATTCTTGATATTCCCTTATTAATTTTTATTGGCTCACAAATTATTTCGACAATTCTTTCAATAGATCAGCGAACTTCTATCTTTGGATATTATTCAAGATTTAATGGCGGATTACTTTCTACAATTTGTTATGCACTTCTCTACTTCGCATTTGTAAATAATTTTGATAAAGAGAAATCTAAAAAAATAATTTTGATAACTTTAATTTCTGCAACTGTCGTTGCCATTTATGGAATCATGGAACATTTTGGAGGAAGCATAAGTTGTATTTTTGTTAGCGGCAAATTTGATGATAATTGCTGGGTGCAGGATGTGAGAACACGCGTTTTTGCAACTTTAGGGCAGCCAAATTGGCTTGCAGCAATGCTTACTTCGCTTGTACCACTGGCGTGGTACGGCGCGTTTCAAACAAAACAACAAAGAAACAAGATAATTTATATAACACTTTCAGTAATATTTTTTGCATGTATTTTATTTACAAAATCCAGAAGCGGACTTCTTGGACTTGCAGCAGCAAGTTTTATTTTTGGAATTTATTATTTCAAAAAATATTGGAAACAATTGATTATTATTGGAGTTTTATTTTTATCTGCAATTTTAATTTTTGGAACTGATATAACACCAAGTATTTTTCAATTAGCACAACACAAACAAGTTGTGCAGACTACTGACACATCAGAAGGAGGAACAGAATCTGGAGCGATCCGCGAAATAGTTTGGAAAGGAGCTTTGCAAATTGCAGAGCATTACCCTATCTTTGGAACAGGAGTTGAAACTTTTGGATATTCTTACTGGCAATACCGACCAATTGAACACAACACAACAAGCGAATGGGATTATTTATATAACAAAGCACATAATGAATATCTTAATTTTCTCGCTAATACTGGAGCAGTTGGACTTATTACTTATTTAATTTTTATTGGGGTTTGTATTTATACTTTGCGAAAAAATATTGCCCTTCTTGCTGGTTTCATTTCCATTTTGATTACAAATTTTTTTGGATTTTCAGTTGTAATTATTTCAGTATTTACTTTTATAATGCCCGCGCTTGCAATAACTTTAAATAAAAAGAATATAGAAAATAAGCAAAGCTTCTCACTTCGTGATAACCAAAAATTATTTATTGCTGGAATATTTATGGTTGGAGGATTTTTAATTTTTACAATTGCCAAGTACTGGCTCGCTGATTATCATTACAACTATGCACAAAATGAACTTAATGCCGGGCAATATAGCGACAGCGTAAAAGATATTCAAACGGCAATAAATTATCAACCCGATGAAGCTATTTATCACAACGAAGCTGCAAGAATTTTTACAGCAGTCACTGTTGGATTTTTAGATAACAAACAAGCAACAGATGCTGCACAAATTGCGCCTTATGCATTAAACGAAAGTGATATTGCATTTAGTGAGTCACCAAGAAATATGAACATAAGAGAAACTAGAATGAGCGTATTTCTTGAACTTTCGCCCTTTGATGCAAGCTATACACAACAGGCCATTAATTTAATAAACGATACAATTCCCCTTTCGCCAACTGATCCAAAATTGCCACTTCTTCTTGGAAAAACTTATGCAAATGAAGGAAAATTAGATTTGGCAATTCAAGAAATTAATAAATCTTTAAAATTAAAACCTGATTACGCTGATGCAAAAAATGCCTTGGAAGCTGTGGAGAAACTACAAAATCAGAAGAAAAAGTAGATTTTTGATATAATTAGGCATGATTTTAAAAGTAGTGGACGTTAAAAATCCTATTTTACGAGCAAAAGCTAAAAATGTTTCCAAAATAGATAAAAAAATTTTGGCTTTGATTGCTGATATGCAAGATACTTTGAAGGCTCAAAAAGATCCTGAAGGAGTTGGGCTTGCAGCTCCTCAAGTAAATAAATCTTTCCAACTTTTTGTTGTTGATTACAAGAATTTAAAAAGAACAATTATAAATCCTGAAATACTTGAAACTTTTACAAAAGAGGTTGAAGAGAAAAAGCCAAAAAAGAAAGTGAAAAAAAATGAAATACTTGAAGGCTGTTTGTCACTTCCCCATTATTACGGCCCAATAAAACGCGCTGATCGTGTTAAATTAAAATATATGGATGAAACTGGAAAAGTTATTGAGGAAGAATTTGAAGGATTTGCTGCACAAATAATGCTTCATGAAATTGACCACTTGAATGGTGTTTTATTTGTGGACAGAATTTTAGAACAAAAATCTCCGCTTTATAAATTTGATGGCGATGAATGGGAGGAAGTGGAAATTTTATGACAAGCGATACAAAAGTAATTTTTTTTGGGACACCAGATTATTCTGTCCCAGTAATGGATGCATTATATAAAAATTACAAATTAGTTGCCGTTGTGACACAAGCAGCAAAACTTGTTGGGCGAAAGCAAATTAGAACTTTTAGCCCTGTCGATAATTGGGCGCATAAAAGAAAAATCCCTGTATTTACTTCCTTTGAAGATCAATTGCCTGAAGCAAGCTTTGCAGTTGTAGCAAGTTTTGGAAAAATAATTCCAGAAAAAATAATTAAACATTTTCCAAACGGAATTTTAAATATTCATCCATCGCTACTTCCAAAATATCGCGGTGCTTCCCCTATTCAATATCAAATTATTGATGGAATAAAAGAAACTGGAGTCACAATAATTAAAATGGATGCAAAGATGGACCATGGGCCAATTATTTCTCAAATTACAGATGAAATTAAAGATAATGACACAAATGAAACACTTCGAAAAAGATTATTTGAAAAATCTGTTGAAATTTTAATGGAATTATTGCCAAATTATTTGGCAGGAAAAATTAATCCTAAAGAACAAAATCATGATGATGCAACTTTTACAAAAATGATTTCGCGAGAAGAAGGATATGTGGATTTGCAAAAAGATGATACCAATTTAATTGACAGAAAATTTAGAGCACTCTCCCCTTGGCCTGGAATTTTTACATCTGTAAAAATTGATGATAGAAATTTGAGATTAAAAATTTTAAAAATGCATTTGGATGAAGGAAAATTAGTTTTAGATAAAGTGCAACTTGAAGGGAAAAAAGCAGTTCTCTATAAACAATTTATTCAGGCTTATCCTGAAGCAAACCTGCCTTAGTAAAAGCAGCTAAAGCTTCGTTTACATTTCTTGAGGCAACAAAATGATATTGTTTAATCTTCCCCTTGTTTGGTCCAGATTTTAATTCTTGCTCCAAAATTAGATAAGGTATTTCTTTTTCAATTAAAACTCCAACAAATTCCTCTATTCTCTTCGAATTGAATGAAAAACCTAACATTGTTTTAAAAGTAATAATTTTAGGTTGTCTTTTGTGTGATTGTCTAAAACAAAATTCGCGATGAAGTTGGTCAAGGATTAGTTGCACTTCTTTATTGGTTGGTGCATTTTCTAAATTTTCCATTAACTGGAGGCCGGCAAATTTTCCTCTTCTTTCTGATGTCACTTGAATTAAATAGTAGCTACTCTTGAAGAATAAGTTTTGATTTTGCCTTCTTTTTTGAATCTTTTGATACAAGAAGTACAAAGTCTCATTTTTTGAGCAACTCCATGAACCATAACAGTAGCTTTTTGCAAATTTGGAGCAAAAGTTCTAACTGTCAAAGGAGCTCTTTTATTCCAACGACGACCAGCGACCCCTCGATGATGTCTTTGGGTGCGACCGGCTGTTATACCTTTTCCACAATTCTCACAAACGTATGCCATATGGTGTATTATATATCTATACTGAATTTAATTCAATGGATTTAGCTTTTATTGCCATTACCCTTATTTCCCTTTTGATAGTTATTGATGTACATGAATTTGCGCATGCCTGGATGGCAAATTATTTGGGAGATCCTACTGCAAGATTGTCCGGACGCTTGACTCTTAATCCTATTGCCCATCTTGATCCTGTTGGAAGCCTGGTTTTTATAGTCACAGCTTTGGTTGGATTTCCTTTTGGCTGGGGAAAACCAGTACCATTTGATCCTTATAATTTACAAAATCCTAGAAAAGACGGAGCACTTATTTCTCTTGCTGGGCCTGTTTCTAATATTATTTTTGCTTCTCTTTTATCCTTAATTCTTAGATTTGTACCTTTTGTTGGCAATTCATTATTTTTTGGACAATTAATCCCAAGCATGATTGCTTTAAATGTTGCGCTTGCTGTGTTTAATTTAATTCCAATCCACCCTCTTGATGGAGGAAAAATATTAACTGCGATTTTACCAGAACGCGATGCAAGGCAATATGATTTATTTTTAAATCGATATGGAATTATTTTGCTTTTTTTAATTATTTTGCCGATTTTTAATGGTCAATCTTTGGTGACAATTGTTATTTCTCCAATAATTAATTTTCTTCTTAACATATTCATTCCTGGAAGTATGATGGTTTAGCTTGCAAAAGCATGCTAATATTAATTGACCCTGCATACAAGGAATTAAGTCGGATATTTTTCCTTAGCAGAAGTTTTTAGGGACAAGCGAATCGTTATCTAAGAAATTTTTTAACTGAGCTTACCCACCTTGAGCAATTAAGGGAAACTTCAACCGACGAACCCTTCGTGCGGGGTCATTTTATTGATGTATTCTAATAAACCACAAATTCTTGTAGTGTGTACTTATAATCAATGGCGAAGTTTGACGGCCGAGAATATCTACAAAAATGATTCAAGATTTAATATTCGGTCTGCAGGGATAAGTAAAAATGCAAGACATACTATTTCAAGTAAAGATATTTTATGGGCAAATATAATTTTAGTTATGGAAAACAAACACAGAGAATGGATAGAAAAAAATTTAATAAAACCAAATTACCTACAATTAAAATTCTTAATATAAAAAGTGGATACAAATACATGGACCCCGAACTTGTTAATATTTTGAAATTAGAGATAGAAAAAATTTTGTGCTGAGGGTAGGGATCGAACCTACGTAGGCCTTCCGGCCGCCAGATTTACAGTCTGGTGCGATTGACCACTCCGCCACCTCAGCTTACGGAGCCGAAGGTGGGGCTCGAACCCACGACTTGCTGTTTACAAAACAGCTACTCTACCACTGAGTTACTTCGGCTTTAATCGAACAATGAAATTATATCAAAATTAGAGGATTAGTGCTGCTGCAGCAAACATTAGAAGAGTTACTCCAATTCCCCCACCAACTATCGTTGGGGTATCAAACCCTGTTACAGGAAGATTTGTGTTTGGACTTGCTGTTGGTAAAGCTGTACTTGATGAACTCGTAGCAGTTGCAGTTGGGGCTGCTGTCGCAGTAGACGTTGGTGCAGTTGTTGCTGTTGAAGTTGGAACTGGTGTGTCTGTTGCTGCTGCAATTAATGACGGCGTTGGAGTTGGTGTTGAAACAATAACTGTTGGCGTTGGAGTCGGGCTTTGAGAAATTGCACCGTTAATTGTAAATGATCCAGTACTTGAAGGAGTTAATGCAATATCACTTGCATCAGAAGCTAAAGTTATAACTGTTAGATTTGGATCAGAATCGAATGAAAATATTACGGGATTAACTGGAGGAACTTGTGATGGTGTAATGGTAAACGTTGCAATGGTTGTATCTGAATTATTAGAGTAACCAGTTCCAGCTGTAGTAAATGCACAACCGATTTTAATATTGTCAGTTGACCCATCGGAAGAAACAGATTTTACAGGGCATGTCCAGCCTTGTTGTAATAAATCTGAATTGATTATAATATCTGAAGCTTTAATCCCAATATTAGAATAATCTATTTGCATCGATATGCCATTTACAAGAACTCCACCTGTATTAAAATTAACGCTAACGGTTTGAGGTGTATTTAAATCAATACTTGCAGTTGCAGGGCTTATGGTTACTGTTGCAGTTCCATTTTGATTAAATGCTTTTTGATTAAATTGTTTATTACTTTTAAGAAGAATTAATCCAACAACAACGCCTGCAGATAAAATAATAATTATGATTATGGCGAGCAGGTATTTTTTCATTTAATTAGTTGTGAAATTTAAATTTAATTCTTTGGCACTTTCGTCCAGTACTTTAGTTTCCACCTTGTCGAAGCTTACTGTCAAGCCTGAAATTCCTACGATGCTTCCTAAATTAAAACCCTGATCAAAATCAAAACCTCCTGGCGTTGTATAAATTGCTGATATATCTATATTTGTAACTGTTCCATCAGAACTTTGCGAAACCTGATTAATGGGAAAGATCCAACCATTTTGAACTAAAGACTGGCTTTGTGTAAAGGCAATCTTTGTTTTACTTTGATTTGGAACAGTAAGCCTGATACTTAATGCAGAAATTTTTTCCGGCTTTTCAGGGCTTATATTTAAGTCGACAAGCGATCCGGAATTTGATGCTGAAATTGTGACGTCAGGGCTTGTCGAAGAAACTTGATTTATTGCAGTTAGATCTGTTCCGGTTTTTGCAGTTTTACTAAAATGACTATTTAATAAAACAATTGCAATTAATGCAATTAGAAGACCGCCAAAAGCCGCATAAATTAATTTAGGGTTTATTTTTTTGAAATTAAAATTGTTCATTAATCTCCTTGAACAACAAGCTGAGTGTAATTACTTAATGCTGTGGCAACATCGACTATGGTTATGTTGCCATCATTATTTATATCATAAATTGCATTATTGCCTGAGGCAGGAACTGTTAAAGCAGTATATTGACTAAGCATTTGAGCTAAATCTGCAATTGTGATTTTATTATCACCATTAAAATCTCCAGCAAGAAGAGAAGCGCCTGTCAAATCGATAGACGGTGCAAGTGTAATTCCGGCAAATTTCTTTTGAAGATAACCTGGAACCTTAACATAAATATCGTATGTTCCAGGAGTTGTAAAAATTACAGTTCCTGAATAAATCCCTGACGAATTGGAATCAAAATTTGTGACATTTGTTGTATAGATAACGGTACTTCCTTGCATAAAAGTTATAGTTGGCGTTTCTTGGCGACCTGTTTGATTTACTCCCTGCAATTTAAACTTAATAGCAGTGGTTGGAGTTGGTGTACTTGTTGGCGATGTTGTTGGGCTTGAAACAGGAGTTCCAGTGTTGACATTACTATTTGTTGAATTAACAGTTAAGGCATTTGAGGAAGTATCTACAACTTGAATGCTCGCATTATTAAAACTTAAAGTTGAGGTACCACTTCCAACTGAAATAAATGAAAAATTTGCTAGATTGATAACTCCAGTTGGAGGATTTGCAGCATCTGAAGGATCAAGACCCAAAACAATATCAACTTTTCCTGTTTGATTTGCCTCTTGCATAGTTGTTTTTAAAATTGCAGTATTTCCCTGATTTAAAAATTTGGGAGATTCAAGAGTTGGTGTCGTTGTAATTTCGCTTGCAAGATTTACCTTGGTATTATCAAACGTAAATTCAATATTTGCAAAACCGATTGGGCTTGTCCCTGCATTTAAAACTAAATTTACCTGCGCCGGAGTTGACGGGTTCAGAATGACTGGATCTTGAGAAAAAGAGAGAGAAACTGAGTTTGCAGATGCTTGAGAGCGGGTTTTAATTCCGATTGCAACAAAATAAACAGTCAGAGGAATTGCGAAAAAAATAACTGCTATTGAAATTACTTTCCGTGTTTCCAATGAAAACTTCATTTATTTAGAATAACATCTGCTATAATTCTATACAATGCCTGGGTAAGAAAATATGAATTTTCTTGCACCATCGCGATTACGCGCCTGGGTAGCTCAGTGGTAGAGCACTTTCTTGGTAAGAAAGGGGTCGGTAGTTCAATTCTACTCTCAGGCTCTAAAAGTTTACTCCAAGCTCTTGGGATGCTTGATTTAACAAATTTTGAAGAGTATCTCCTACTTTTACAGAATATGCCACAGGATTATCTTGACTACTAGTTGCACCTACAGTTGTAACAACTGAGTCAATTTCTCCATTTGAGTTACAAAGAACTGACCCGCTTGCGCCATTAAATGTTGAAGGGAGGAGCTGATCTACTTCTGCATCGGAGAAATATGCAACTACTGTTGGTTTATATACTATAAATCCAGGATATTCAACACCTGTGTCGGGATATGTTATACCAAAAAGTTTTTTATTTGTTTCGTTCGATACTGGGATTTTTATTTTATTTTGATAATTTGAATCATTAATAATTATTATTCCCATGTCTTTTGATTTATCTATGAAAGCCCAAATGTTATTTGCAGCATAAATTATTTCACCAGAATCAAAATGAGGACGATTAGTTATAATTCCTGAGATAGATGCACTATTTAGTTCTTGAGATACAATAACGTGTCGTGCAGTTAAAAACACCTTATACCCGGGAATTTCTTCTACCAGCATCCCAGATCCCTGCTGAGGATGTACCACCGAATTGTTTTCCTCATCCAGGTAATAAAGTGATATTTGTGTCGAATTTTCAATCACATCTTCAGGCAAACCAATCAATTCATTGTTCAGAGTTTGCGGGTTTTCTTGAGCTATTGCTGTCGCTTTCACATCCATTTTTGCTGAGATATCCCAAAAAGATCCCGTATGAGCATCTGAATAATAGCTAAATACGGATAATGTTGCCAAGAAACATCCTCCGGCAAATTTCACAATTCTTTTTCTTTCTTGCATTTTTGTATTATATGGATGAGTGAATTTAGAATCAATTTGTGTTATAATTTGTTTATGGCAAAAAAGGGTGCACGAGAAATAGTTTTACTTGTTTGCGATGTTTGTAAATCTCAAAATTATGTTACAGAGCGCAATAAAGTAAATATGCAAAACTCCAAAAAGGGAGTTACTAAGCTTTCTTTAAATAAATATTGCAAACACTGCAAGAAAGTTACTTTACATAAAGAATCCACTCATTTAAAGTGAGGTAGTGAACACTACTGATACTTTATTTATTTTTACAACCTCTCCAGCAGGACTCGGCCATATTCGCGTCATGGATGCGATAAAAGACGGAAAGCCAAGCGGCATCAAAGCGACCGATGTCGGAATTACAAATATTAAGGCAAATAGAATTCACGATTTAGGCAGCCGTGTTAAATTTTTTGTAAAATTCACTGAGTTTTATCAAACAAATCATATTGCAGAAAGTTTTATGACTTTCTGGTACAGAATTTATCTTCACAGGCACACAAAAGACATTATTGATGAGTTTACAAAAATAGCGAACGCCAACCCGGCATATAAAAAATGGGTCATTATTTCAACTCATTTTGCACTTGCCCATTCAATTTCTTCAGCAAAAAATTATCTGGAGAAGAAATTAAATATAAAAATTTATTTATGTGTTGTTGTGACTGATGACAGCCCACAAAAAATATGGGCAGTTCACGGAAGCGATTTAACTTTTGTCCCAAGCGCCGAAACAAAAATAAATTTGCAAAAGTTTTTTAATAAAGAGCGGGCAGACAGCATAAAAGTAATTTCATATCCAATTGCTCCAAGACTAACACAGAGCATATCAACAGCTGATTTTCAATTTATTATTAATCAGCTTGATACTAAAACTGGAATGAGTTCATCGTCTAGCGGCGTGACACAAATTGAAATTCCAATTAGCGGAGCAGCTGTGCAATTAAATTATTTTGAAAAATTTATTGAAAAACTTTGCAGACTTGATTATGTGTTTACTGTGATTGGACAGGAATCAATGCTTTCGCAGAAATTTTTTGAAGATATTCGCAAACTTCCAAGAGTGCAGGTAAGCATTGGGCGAAACCCTTGGGAGGCTGTGAACTTTTATGAATCGCTTTTTTATCAGCCAAATCGCCCATCAATTGAAATAACAAAACCTAGCGAGCAAGCTTTTAAAGCATTGTTAAATCCAAGGCAGCGAGGCGGAGTGATTTTGCTACTGACCGCACCAATTGGGAGACAGGAATATGACAATATTAATTTTTTAACAAGAAACGGACTAATGCCGACTGAAATTGAAAATAAACAATTATTTGTCGAAGAAGATTTGAAAAAGTGGATTGAAAAAGCAAAAGCCTGGAGAGCCATAAAACTGCCAAAAGATCCAATAAAAGCGGCAGATTTTGTACGACGCTTAAAACAATCAGGGATATTTTATGCAATGCTCTTTGCAATAATTCCAAATAAACCAGAATTAAAAGATTATGGAGTGAGAACTATTTGGGAAGAGATTGGGAAAATAGTATAATTTATATATGGCAATAGAAAATGAAGTAATTATAAAAGAAGACAGTGATGGCCATAAAAGAATTAGTTTTCAGAAAACAGACAGAGACGGTACTACACTAAAAATAGATCGCTGCATGTTATCAGATGAAAACGGATACGATAAAACTTTAATAAGACAACTAGAAAGAAACTCATATGTGCAAGTAAAATTTTGTGTACAAATCGACGAAGAATCAGATATTGACCCCGATGAAAGTATAGAGAAATGGGAAGTTGTTTTTTTCCCAATGTTTGATAGACATGGTGATGAAGTGAGACATGGAAGTGTTGTTGATTTTGAAGATTCAATAATTAATGGTAACTTAATTGTGGAAAATGGATTTGTAACAGATATGTCTAGTAACCATTTAGATCCAGAATATGCTACTTTCCAAATACCAATTCTTTATTTCTCAAAAGTTTGGCTTCAAAATTATATAAACGAAATAAAAGGTAATAATTTGTAATATTTGCTATAATATAGGATATGAATAAGGAGAAAGTTGTGTTCATGCCAGATCATCCGAATGCAAACATTCATGGAATGATTACAGAAGACGGAGATGCGACATGTTTAACACGAAATCCTGAAATAAGGTGTACTGGCTGTTGCTATGCTTTGCATATTACCTCAAACGGAAAAGAAGATGGAAAGATTTTAAAAGAAGCCGGTGAAATGTGTGATGCACAAATTCCTAAGGCAGGATGTGCACATATTAAGAATGGGACATTAGAGAAGAGATTTGAACCTGTTTGTAGTGGTTTTCATTGTTCAAAACAGCTTCAAAAATTTGCAGATACAAAAAATGTTCATGCTAAGCAAAGAATAGGTATGTGTAATATTGCAAGTATGGCTGTTGGGGAAATTGATCAAAAAACTTATGATGAAAATTTGAAAAGAATTGGAATTTAAGCCTAATTAAAGTAGTTTATTAATTCGTTCCATCTTTGAAATACAACTCCTGATTTTTCTTCATAATCTTTTCTGCTTTTATACACTCTTTTAAATGGTTGTCTTGATGGGTCGATAATCCATTTTGAAGCTATTTCTCCAACAGGATGGATGTCTGCTCTAATTATTTTAATGCTATCTGAAGATATGTAAATTTTATTTTCTTGAAGTAATAAAAATGCCTGTTCTAAATCAAGAAAACGGTTTTCAGAATTTAATAATGGAAATAAAATAACTTCCATATCAAATTTTACACGAGCTTGTGACTCAAATGTTATAAATTCTCTTTCTGATTCTGTCATTT
Organism: Patescibacteria group bacterium; assembly: GCA_035549555.1. Lineage (NCBI taxonomy): Bacteria > Patescibacteria group bacterium. The sequence continues at coordinate 75,105 of DASZQR010000010.1, read as the reverse complement.
GGCACAATTATATCAAAAGGTAACAATTTTATGAAAATAAGTTATAATAAAAAGACAGGGGCGTCGTTCAGAGGCAGGACAGCGGTCTCCAAAACCGCTAACGGGAGTTCGATTCTCTCCGCCCCTGCAAGGTCTTCTTGTAATATCACTCCTTAAACGTTATCTTGAATAGTAGATGAAGAAGTATTTGCTTCCTGTTTTAATAATTGTATTTTTAATTTTTGGACTTCTTGGGGCATTTTTACTCTCGCAAAAACAAACCTTTTTAAATAATCATGCAGAAACTGCAAGCGGAACAGGAACCATTTCTTTGTCTCCTGCAACAGTAACACATTATGTTGGCGAAACGTTTCCAGTGAATGTAAAATTTAATACTGGCGGATCCTCTATTGCAGGAATTTCATTTAGAATTACTTATCCGTATTCAGGAACCACTCCTCAGCTTGATGTGGTTGATTCAAACGGTAATCAAAGTAATCAGATATTTCCTGATTCAACTCTGGTCTCAACTGGAGACTGGGCATTTGCTGTAAAAACAGTGACTCGGGCAAGTAACACTGTGACAATTGATTTTTCAGCCCTTGATACAAATATTGCAGGCTACAGCAATAATACTGACACAAACCTTGCAACAATTTATTTTAAAGTGAGTGCGGCTGCGGCAACCAACCCAATAGTTTTAAGTTTTGATGCAACACAATCTTTTATGCAAACAAAAAGCAATACAACAGATATCTTGAAAGTGCCGACAAACGGAAGTTTTACAATTATTGCTGATACGACAGCACCAAATGCTGTGAACAATCTCAGCTCTACTGGAAGCACAAATAATTCTATATCTTTATCTTGGACAGCACCAACGGACGTTGGGCCGACAACAACAGTTGCAAGTTATGATTTAAGATATTCAACAAGCACCATTACCGCCCTTAACTGGGCAAGCGCAACTGCAGTTACGGGGCTTCCAATACCTGCATCTCCCGGCACAAATCAAACTTTTACAGTTTCCGGGTTAAATAGTAATGCAAATTATTTTTTTGGCATTAAATCTACAGATGCGGTTGGAAATATTTCAAATCTTTCAAATATCGTAACAAGTTCGACTACTAATCCTTGTACTTTAAATAATCCGACTTTAACGATGACTCCATCAACCCAAACTGGCCGCGATAATCAAATGCTTACTTACCAGCTTAATATTACAAATAAAAATACTGGAACTTGTGCAGATGACACTTATACAATTGCAGCGAATGCGCCAAGCTCAAACTGGACAGTACAGGCAGCGACAAACAGCGCAACTATCGCAACTGGGGCTAATACATCTGTAAATATAACTGCTATTCCAAACGGAAATGTAACAAACGGAAATTACAATATAACAGCTGCTGTAAATAGAACCGCTGTGCAAGTTGGTACTGCAACTGCAACTTATACTGTTAATGACACAATTTTAGGATTTAAATTTAAACTACAAGGACTTAACAAGACTGGTGGAAATACAACAGTTTCTTTGATGCTTAAGAATGGCGGAACAACTGTATTCTCAGCAAACGGAATAAATGTAACAAGCGATGCAAACGGAATTTATTCCGGAAGTATTGATTTAGGTGCAACTTCAAACGGGACTTATGATATTTATATAAAAGAGCCAGTACATTTGCAAAAAAAGTTTGCGTCAGAAGTTATTGCCTCTGGAAGTAACAATATTGATTTGACATCAAATCCTCTTCTTGCAGGAGATTTCAATAGCGACAATCAAATAACAATTGCTGATATTGCAAAAGTTTTGTCCGTATATACAGCATTAACAGTTCCTGTTAATAGCAATAATCAAATTTATGACATAAACGGCGACGGAAATATAAACATCGTAGATATTGCAATGGCTTTAAGCAATTATACGGCGCTAGTTGTCCCTGGAGATTAGTTTCTTACTGATTTATAACTTAGTTATTAAATTTATTTGTATTTTATTTATAAAAAAATATTAATATGCCAAAGTATTCTAAAGAGGCAGAACAAAAAGTGAAACTGGCAATAGATCAAATGAAGGCGGGAAAGTTAAAATCTGGCCAAGGCAGAAAAACCGTAAAAAACAGAAAGCAGGCTATTGCAATTGGTCTTTCAGAAGCCCGTAAAGAAGGTGCAAAAGTTCCCAAGAAAAAGAAATAAAGATTATTTTTTGAACAATAATTATTCGTTTATTAACAATAAAATTTTTGGTTAATTTGTTTACGAATTTTATCCGAACTAAAAGGAATGTTATAAGCAAAGCTTGTAGCATTCTGCTATAATATTTTATGATTTTGTCCAAGTTAGAAATTGGCAAAGATAAGGAGGTGTTTTTTGAATGGTTGTTGTTAAAAAACAAAAAGGTGAAAGCGACGACAGGCTTATTGCCCGTTTTCGTAAAAAAATTATTGACTCGGGAATTCTTATTGATTACCGAGAGCGTGAGCGTTATAAGAAAAAATCTCAAAGACGTAAAGAGCAAAAATATCGTGTTAACTACATGAAAGAGCTCGAAAAGAAGAGAAACGCTGCCTAATTAGTTCCATCAGGATAATCTCGAAGATAACCAGTTTGTAAGGCATGTTGGTTTATTTCTGCTGCTTTATCAAGTATATCTTGCCAGCCATTGGGGTGAATTAAGCGAAAACGCGGATCATTCTGGAGATCATACATCTGTGTGGATGACCATTCTTTATTAGATCCATACTGCCATCTTATTTCAGAAATTACTTTGCCGCCAATGCTCGCCATCTCCCGTACATATTCTTGCAGTAACGGATTGGAAGCATCTGTTCCTAGGACAGAAATACACAATTCTTTATATAAACTTCTAAAGAAGTCAGTGTTTAAATTGTCGTGAATTGGTAGTACAAAAACTTTATCCACTATTGGCGAAGAAGCTATTTCCCACATTCTTCCAGCTAATCCTGGTATTCTTGGTCTATCTAACCCTTTTCTTTTTTTACAATTGTATTGGGATCAAAACCAAAAATGATTTTATGGGTTTCGGGATAAAGTCTTGCGCAAGCGCTTAGGTGGCCAGCATGAGGAGGATCTATGGCGCCATGGACTAAACCAATTACTTCCCCTTTGGCATGCCAACTATTGGTTAAAGTGAGAATTTCTTCCCAGGTTGCATATTTTGTTTCAGGATGAGTTTCTAATGGTTCACCTGTTTTCATCCAATTATCAATATCTTGGGTACTGAATAATCCAGATTCGATTCCAAGATATTGGAGAGCCATACATTTTGCATAACTTCTAGTTGTCATAAAGGGATCTATTCCCAACATTTCTTCAATTGCATATTGTTGTAATGAGACAGAGAGTTCTTTTACGAAACATTCTCGTAAGGCAGATAGAGAAGGTTCAAAAAGAAAATTTGCTGCTATTTTTTTATTTAGCGGATCGTCAAGCAAATCCATGACTATTCCTGACAGGTCATCAAAGCCCAAATCAGATCTGTAAGTATGACGAAGTACCCCGGCTTCTTTAAAAGGCATTTTAGAGATTATACTATTTTTCTAGTAAATAGTTTGCGATGATAATTAGTTAAGCCATATTTTGCAATCGCATCTCTATGTTCTTTAGTTCCGTAGCCTTTATTTTTATGCCAACAATAACTACTATATTTTTTATTTTGAGATAGTTTTGTCATCAGTTCATCACGATAAACTTTGGCAATAATTGAAGCTGCGGCAATTGAATACGATTTACTATCGCCTTTTATTATCGGAAGTTGTTTAGTGCGCCTTAATCCACGAATGTTTGGGATATAAAATGCATCTATTAATAGGTAGTCAACTTTTGTATGAGAATTTTTTAAAGCACGGCGAAAAGCCATGTTAGTTGCTTTTACAATACCGTGTCTATTAATTTCAGCAACACTTGCCTTTCCTATACCATAATTTATGGCATTTCGTTTTATCCAATTATTGGCTAATTCTCTATTTTTTGCAGACATTTTTTTACTATCATTAATTAAAATATTCATTTTTGTATTTTTATTGAAACTTACAAAAGCAGTTACAACCGGACCAGCTAGACTACCGCGACCAACTTCATCAAGGCCTGCAATAACATTAATTCCCTTTTTCCAAAGCTTATTTTCGTATGAGAAATCTGGCATTTTGAAAAATATTAGCACATTTGATATAATTGCTTGTGATTAACCCAATTAAGTACTTGCTTGAAGTAAAAAGCGAATTAGGTTTAGTTACCTGGCCCAAAATAAGTGATGTTGTTAGATTAACTTTACTTGTTGTCTTAATATCAATTATTGTGGGATTATACTTAAGCGGACTTGATGCAGGATTTACAAAATTAATTGGATTAATATTAAGCAAATAAGAATTTGCTTGTGATGATTACATTATAAACAAATAAATTTTATGGATAATACACAAAATACAAATGCAGGCGTTGATGAACGCGGCGTTGGTGCAAAGAAAATTCCTGGACATATTGTTATTGAACAAACAGATAACGAAAATGCCAAATGGTATGTGGTTCACACACAATCAGGACATGAAGCACGAGTCTCTGAGACTTTGAGACAAAGAGTTACAACTTTGGGATTAAACGGAAAAGTTTTTGAACTTCTTGTCCCAACTCAAGACAAAGTTGTTGTACGAGGCGGAAAAAAGGCAACTGTCAAAGAAAAAATTTTTCCTGGATATCTTCTTGTAAAAATGATTTTAGATGATGAAGTATGGCTTGCTATTCGTACAACTCCTGGAATTACAGGATTCGTTGGAGTGGATAATAAACCAACACCAATTTCAGCTACAGAAGTTGCAAACATTCAAAAATTCGTCAGTAGTCCAGCTCCAAGATTTAAAACAAAACTTGCAATTAGCGATGCTGTAAAAATTACAGATGGACCTTTTACAGGATTTTTGGGAACAGTTAATGAAGTTGATGAGGATAAAGGACGCGTCAAAGTTTTGGTTTCTATTTTTGGAAGAGAAACTCCAGTTGAACTAGATTTTCTTCAGGTTGTGAAAGTATAAAATATTAAAGCTAAGGCTTTTTAAAAACCAGTGCGTATTTTCCTGTTGTTGTTCCAGCCAGAGTAGCCTTAACAAAAGGATGTTTTTGAGATTCTTCTTTAAAAATATGTTTTATTTCTCCGTTTTCGTATTCTTCACTTAATTCAAATCCTAATTTTTTGAATTCATCTATAACTTTTATTTTTGGTGATACGTCTGGTGTATAAGTTTCTACGATTATTACATTTCCTCCTGATTTTGCTTTCTCATAAAAACTTTTGCCTATTTCGTCTATCTGAGGATGGTCCGAAGCGCCAGCGAACCTTTTTTTAATATGTCCCATGACGTTTACTGCTAAAATACTTGAGCATGAATTGTCCGGAGTAGGTATGTTTCTCGCATTACCTTGAACTCTAAGGATTCCAGAATATTCATTTAACCTCATTATTTCGAAATCTTCCGGGTTAATATTTTCCAATGCTTCGCGGCTTCTATCTACTAATACTCCGGGGCCTTTACCTCGCAGGTCCTGTCGCAATGTTCCAAGTAACGGTGTGACTCCTGGTCCCATTTCTAGATTAATATCTAGATCTTTCTGGTCAGCCATGAACTAATACTATATTCAAACTATTTTATTTGCAAGCTGAGATTTTTTATAAAATTATTCTGTTTGTTTAAATTTTGGAACACTTTTCTTAAGTGCTTTCAAATAAGATACATAGTCTAAACAGACTCCTGCATTTCTTAAATTAAGATCTGTTTGAAGTCTGTCCCAAGCAGCTTTTGTCCATTCTCCGTCAGCTGATCCGTTTATGCATTGATTTTCAATATATTTTGCCATTATACATTCACCAGTCATATCAAATGGGCATAAAATAATGTCTGGAAGATCAGGATTGGTACAAACTTCACTGTTTTCATTCATATGGTTGATATTATAGTCTTTTTCTAATATAATTGCTTACCACCTTAAAAAAGTGGGAGACGAAAGGTCTAATCAAAATGGCAGGAAAGAAAATAAAGACAGTAGTTAAAATTAATCTTCAAGCTGGAGCAGCAACACCTGCACCACCAGTTGGAACAGCGCTTGGACAACACGGAGTCTCTATTATGGACTTTGTGAAGCAATACAACGATAAAACTGCTTCAATGAAAGGAAATACAGTTCCTGCAGTTATTACAATTTATGAAGACCGCACTTTTGATTTTATTATCAAAATGGCACCAGTAAGCGATATGATTCGTAAAAAACTTGGAATTGAAAAAGCATCACATAACCCAGGAAAAGAAATTGTTGCAACACTCACCAAACAACAGGCTGAAGAAATTGCAAAAGACAAACTAGTAGACTTAAATACTGATGATCTTGCAGCAGCAACAAAAATTGTTGCAGGCACTGCAAGAAGCATGGGAATTAAAACTGAACTTTAAAACAAAAAATAACTAAATAAGAATTTATGGCAAACAAACAAATAATGAAAAGCAAAGCTGAAAAAGCAAAAGAAATGGAAGCAGCTCAAGCTGCTCCAGAAGCTAAAAAGACAAAGCGCGAAATTGTTGCAAAGGTTCGCGGAAAAAATTATCAAGAAACTAAAGCTAAAATTGACCACAATAAAAATTACACTCTAGCTGAAGCTATAAAATTCTTTAAGGAAAACAAAGATGGAGCTAAATTTGACCAAACTCTTGAATTACATATGATTGTCAAAAAAATTGGCCTTAATGTGAATGCAAATCTCCCCCATTCTTCTGGAAAAGAGAAAAAGGTTGAAGTTGCAGATGATGCAACTCTTAAAAAACTTGATGCAGGAAAAGTCGATTTTGATGTGCTTCTTGCAACAGCTGACATGATGCCAAAACTTGTTAAATATGCAAGAATTTTAGGGCCAAAAGGAATGATGCCAAATCCTAAAAACGGAACTTTAATAAAAAGTACAGCTGATGCAAAGAATTTCTCAGGAAATTCAAAAACTATAAAGACTGAAAAAGAAGCACCTTTAATTCATACAAGCTTTGGAAAAGTATCACAAAATGAAAAAGAATTAGTAGAAAATGCTGATGTGATACTTGATGCGGTAAACCGCAAACAAATTGTCCGTGTATTCATGAAATCTACAATGAGCCCAAGCTTGAAAGTACAGATTTAAGATGACTCCAGAACCAAACTCACGAAGATTGGTTAATGATGAAGGCGAATTATTAAAAATAAATAATTTTCTAGCGCAAAATACTTCTGCAGAACAAAATCGACTTAGTTTACAACATGAAAGTGAAGTAAAAAAAGATTTACTGCGACAAAAAATGTGGCATATTATTTATGGATTTCAAGAAATAGATAGAGGTTTAGATGAAAAAATAATGTATTTATTCAATGATTCTCTCTCAGCCGCAGCAATAGTTATTAATTTTCCATTTATAAATGTTGAAAACGGAAATATAAATATTAGATATTTAGCCGCAACAACTCAGGGCTTTGGATATTTATCTTTCAGCTTTGATAAAGTAATTAAAAGTGCTCAAGATACAATATTTTCCATAGAAATTCCTTTAAATTCTGCTTATTCTGACATAGATAAAATTTATGCTTTGGCTCCAACACCTAGCGAGAATAATAAATCTCTTGACATAGATAATCTTAGAATACTTAACGATTATTTTGACAAAATAAATGGCAATTTAGGCGAAGGAAAACCTGGAACTCTTGATCAATTGACCGAAGATGAGATGGGGCTGGTTTTTAAAAATAGTTGGGAATTAAGAAATAGTAGATTGCCTATAAATTTTAGTCTTGCTCAAAAGTTTGATGTGGCAATTGATTTACAAACTGTCTTAGATAAATTGACCAAAGTAAAACAAGCACAAATAAATGAAGCTAATATATCTGTGGATGAAGCTACAAATAGACTTAATTTAGCCAATGACTCTCTTGAAATATTGGGTAGAAAAGAAGAACTAGAGCCAAGAATATCTGAAGTTGAAACAGATAAACCTAAAAAGAAAAAGAGATTTGTTCTTTTTTAAAAATCTGATATACTATCAATTACCAAAGACAACACGCAGTTGAATGGTTCAATTTAAGTCGTGTCGAGGTATATGTTAAAACAAGATAAATCAACATTAATAAACGAGCTATCCAAAGACTTCAAGGATGCTTCTTCTATTTCATTAGTTGATTTCACTGGCATGAATATTGTTGCCCAGCAGGATCTCAAGAAAAAACTTAAAGAGGCAAAAGCACGCATGATTGTTGCTAAAAATACTTTAATTAAACTTGCAGCAAAGGATGCAAAACTTCCAGAAGATATAATAACTGATGAAATTTTAAGCGGACAAACTGCAGTAGTTTTTGGAAAAGAAGATGCAGTTTCCCCTATTCAAGCAATTGGAAACTTTGCAAAAGATAATGAAGCTCTTAAATTTAAGGCTGGAATTTTAGATGGAGCTTTTCAGGACAAAGCTGGAATGGAAGCAATTTCCAAACTTCCAGGCAAAGAAGCTCTTAAAGGACAAGTTGTTGGCAATATCGCAAGCCCAATGTATATGCTTATTTCTAATTTGCAAGCGAGTGTTCAGGAATTAATCGGAACACTAACAGCGAAGGTGGGGTGATTTAAATGGCAGAAGAAAAAAACAAAGTAACAAAAATAGTTGATGAAATTGCAGAACTTACAGTTTTGGAACTTTCAGAACTAAACAAAGCATTGCAGGAGAAACTTGGAGTTACTCCTATGGCAATGGCAGCCCCAGCAGCAGGAGCCGCATCAGCAGATGCAGAGACAAGCGCAGCAGGAGCAAGCCAAACAGTTGTTATGACAAATGCAGGAGCAAATAAAATAGCTGTCATCAAAGCACTTCGAGAAATTAATCCAAACCTTGGATTACAAGAAGCAAAAGCAATGACTGACACAGTTCCAGCAGAAGTACTTAAAGACGCTAAAGCAGAAGATGCTAAAGGCGCAGCTGATAAATTAAAAGCAGCTGGAGCAACTGTAGAATTAAAATAAGAATTTTAATTCTGCGCGCAGAAGACTGCGGTAGAACTTAGAAAATCCCTCAAGAAATTGAGGGATTTTTAATGGTTATTGAGCATTTTGCCATGCAAAACGAAGAAAGTTTGATAGAATTATTTTTGCTTCATCGTTGTATGTTTCCCCTAAAGCTTTAATATCATCTATTTTTTTATTTTTCTTTTCCAATCTTTGTCTAACATCGTCTTTGTCTAAATAATTCATCATTTGTTCCCTGCTTTTTTCTGGATGAAATTGGAATCCATAGATTTTTCCAAGTTTAAATCCTTGAACTCCTCTTTCGTTTTCAAGCAGAACTTCACCGCCTTCAGGTAATTTAGTGATAGTCATTTCGTGATCTTGAGGCACAAGAAACTCTTCAGGCAAGCCTCTTAAGACAGGATCTTCTCTGCTTCCTGTATAGCGTTTTACATAACTCCAACCTATTTCCCAGAAATTACTACCCTTTTGTGTTTTTAAATCTTTAAGTTGACCACCTAAAGCTTCGACAATTCCTTCTGCACCGAAGCAAATTCCAAGCAATGGAATACGAGCATCGCGGATAGCATATACAAATTGATAAAATTCCTTTCTCCAGTCTTTTATAAGAACTCCTTTCTTAATCTCTCTTGTTTGGGGATTTTCGTGATCGATGACGCTTGGGCGAGCGATTAACTGACTTCCTGTAATAATAACTGCCTGATAATTATTCAATCTTTCGAAAGGAAGTAATAAATTGGCTTTGGTAACTGATTTATCTTTATCATCAGGGTGTTTTATTAAATCAATAACTTTTAGAGAAGCATTTTCGAGTATTCGTTTTTTATATTCCGTGTAGGTTTCACCATTTTGTCTAGGAGTATCAAATAATCCTCCCGCAATGCTCACATACGGAGTTTGATCAACATTAAAATTGACAATAAGTACATTTGCTGGCCTTACAATTTCTTTATCTTCTAGTTTCTCTGGCATACTCCTATTTTATCAAAGAATTGAGATATTTTTCTAATTCTGGTAATTCAGGAGAGATACTGGGGTCAAGAGTTAATCCTGGTCCTCTATTTATTTCAAAAACATAAACTTTTCCTTTTTTATCAATACAAATATCGACTCCAGAAATGTTTAAATCGACAGATTTTGTTCCTTGTATAGAATAATTTATTAATTCTTTAGAAATATTATTTTTATCTATCCAACCAGCAGAAGATTCTTCATCGTTTACTGAAATTTTGTTTTCAATAATTTTTCTAGTAGATTCTTCATGAATTCCAACAACTTCATTTCCCATTACAACAATTCGATATTCCTTATCTATTTCAACTTTTTCCTGGAATAAAAATCCGTTACTTTCATCTTTTTTAAGAAGTTTTTCGAAGTCTGCAATTTCGTTAATTATAAAAAGTCCATTTCTTTTTTGGCTCCATAAATTTTTAGCATAAATTGGAAAAGCAAAAGATTTCATAATTTCATCTTTTGAATTAATTATTTCTTCTCTGGAAAAATAAAAAGTATTAGGAACTGGAATATTCCCATATGCAATTAGAAGAAGATTGTTTAGTTTATCTTTGGAGGCGCCTACTTTTTCAAATGTTTTATCGATAAAAGGAATATTATTTTTTAAACAAAAAGTGGCAATTGATCCTGCCAGTGGAATATAATTTCGGGTTTGACGAAAATAGACAAGATCAAATTCCAACAAGTTTAAATCTCCAACAAAACATTCGATTTTTGAATCTATTATCGATATTGATATTTCTGATAATTTTTTTAAAATAAATTTGTTATTTGAATTTTTATTTAAGTAATCGGTAATTTGATTATGTCTTGAAGTTATTTTATTAACCAAAATCAATATTTTTTTCATAAACTGACAAAATATTTAATAATTTCTGAAGCGATATTTTTATTTGTATATTTTTCCAATCCTTTAAATTGCGGGCCTACATTTACTTCTAATAAATAAGGCTTACCGTCAATGCCTATCATAATATCAACTCCTGCAATTTCAATTCCTGTTATTTTTGCAGCTTTTTGGGCAATTTCTTTGATTTCTTTATTTTTTTCTAAATCAAATATTTCTCCAGTTGCCCCTTGGGAAATATTATTTCTGAAATCGCCTTCCGCAGACTTTCTTTTCATTGCAGCAACAGCTTTAAAACCAACTGTAAAAATTCTCACATCACCGTCATTTGGAATAAATTCACGAAGTAGATATGTCTTCATTGGATTTTTGATCATAATATCTTTTCCTTCCTGAAAATTATTTATTAAAAACACACCTTTTCCTTGATGCATCTCAGAAATTTTCATGATTGCAGGTAATTTAAAGTTTTTTAACATTAATTCAAGATTTTCTTCCGAATAAATTGAATATGTTTTTGGAGAGCGAATTTTATTTTCAAACTGTTTTAAGTAAAACCAACTCTGGATCGGATAATAATTAAAATTTGGATTTGCAACAACACTGTTTACAATTTTTGTTTTGGTGTTTTTTAATAAAAACTGGCATGCAACGAACCACTCGAGGCGCATTTTCGACTCGACTCCGGCACAAAGATAAATCAAATCAAAATCAGAAAGAGATTTGCCGTTTATTGTAGGATTAAAAACTTCACCGTTAGTTTCTATAATTAAATCTTTTGAATGACATCCTGTTACTTGATGGCCTAATTTTTGTGCTTCTTCCTGAAATCTAGTTATTTGACTTCCTTTAATTAAACCTACAATTAGAATTTTCATAAGTTAGCGGGCGTTTTTAATTGCATAATTTAAATATATTTTGGTTATATTTTCTCCAGTTGCCTTTTCCATTCCAACCATCCCAGGAGTGTGATTGACCTCCAAAATATAGTTTTTATTGTCTTTATCTATTAATACATCAACTCCCGCTACTTCAAGGCCAATTGCATCCATTGCATCTTTTGCTAGTTTCTTTAATTCAGGAGTTAGAGGGAACAGCTCAACAGAGCCGCCCAAGGAAAAGTTTGCTCTAAAATCCCCTGCTCTTGGAATTCTTCTCATACAATACATTTTTTCTCCAATTACTAAAATTCTTAAATCGTATTTATAGTCAATAAAACCTTGAACAAGAATATTTTTTGCAGGATAATTTTCGCGGTCAAATTTATTTATAAAATTTACAAATTCGCTATTGTCTTTTACAAGCCACACCTTTCCACCTTTGCCAGCTCTTGAGGATTTCATAACAAGCGGAAAACCCAATTTATCACCCAATCTATATAAATCTTTGTATTCGCGAGTACTGAATGTGTCTGGGACAGGAATTTTATGAAGTATTAATTTCAAAATATCATATGACTTATTCATTGAGTATTTTTGAGCAAAAAGATTATTGTCAAATATTTTTGCTCTTCTATAGCCAAGATAGTCTTTTAAAGATTCAAGAGATTTCATTGTAGAGAATAGCCCGCGAATAATTACAAGATCTGAATCCGGAATTTCCGGACTAAAGGAAAATTCGTGACCTTTTTTAAAAAATTTGAAAGAACTAAAATCGATTAATTTAAATTCGTGACCAAGAGCAAGCGATTCTTCTTTGATCCTTCTTACTTCATCCAAACTTGCCGCTGATGTAATTAAAGTTATTTTCATCTTTTTTCAATCCATGGTTTTACTAAAAAGCCCTGCAGATCTGTTCTACCAATTAAAACTTTAAAAGTCAATTTGCTGCGATCGGAAACCCCCATTGTTGTTTTTATTCTTTTTCCTGCCAATCTTAATGATACATTAATAACAGGCCAATTGTTTTCTCCTAAAGCACTTAATTTTCTTCGATAAAATAAGATTTTTTCTTTCTCTAAAAGTCCTAATTTTTTGGCAAATTCTCTGTCAATTGAACTACTCCATGCTCCAGTATCTACTTTCGCTAAAACTTTAATCCAGTGGCCATTTGCATCTCTTACTTTAATTTCCTCAGACGCCCCAATCGTTAAAATACCATCTTTTGCGGCAACGCGATCTGCAAACCTTTCAGCAAAAAGAGCTTTGGCTATATTTACACCATGCTTTTCGTCGCGAACATCCAAATCTTCTACTCTATCTAATCTTTTTTTGAGGCCTGCCATATTGGCTAACTGAATTTGAAGACCAGGCCGGGCGTTTAATTCCAAAACCATTGGGCCTTTTTCAGGATCAATAACCATATCAACTCCTGCAAAGCCTAATCCTGAAACAATTGCAGTTTTTACAGCTATTTCCAAAACTTTTGTCCAGTCGGGAATTTTTATTCCGTGAAGCTTGTGATTTGTTTCCGGTTTAAATTTTATTAATTCTCCATGCCAAATTGCTTTTGTAGTAATTCCTGTTGCTATATCAACTCCTACTCCAATTGCTCCTTGGTGAAGATTTGCATGACCCCCAGACTCTTTTGTGGGAAGACGGAGCATTGCCATTACAGGAATTTTATTAAAGACAATTACGCGAATATCAGGAGTTCCGCGATATGAAAATCTTCTGAAACTTTTATTTCTTCCGACATATTCCTGAACAAAAGCAACATCAGGCTCGTTTTTTAAACTATATGCGCCCTCTAAAATATCAAGCGTATGAAGTTTTAAATCCGCATCTGTAATTTCTTCACGCTGAGTTGTAAGCCAAACGTCTGGCTTTATTCTTTTTTTAACAACAATAATTCCCTCACCTCCAAAGCCGCGGCTGGGCTTTAATGCAAAACTATCTGGAAGAGTTTTCCAATCGAAATCAAAAACTTCCTTTGCATCACGAAATTTTTTGTAAACATCCGGGGTCGGAATATCTGCTTTTTTAAGAGTCTTTGCCATTTGCAGTTTTGAGTCAGCAATTCTTCTCGCTTTTGGTGAATTAAGCGGAGTTAAATATAATTGAGAACGGGCATTTAGCCCTAAAATTGATGAGACTTTCATTAGCTTCTGATTAATTTTCTAAATCTCCAGAATTCTATAAAACGAAGACCGACATATTTTCCTAAAATAAAATCAAAAATTGCAACACCTACAAGAAGAATTTCCGGATTTAGAATTGCAAATCTTTCAAAAGGGGCAAAAGATAAAATTAAAAAACTTACAAAAGCCAAAATCAAAGTTTCTGTAGTTAAATTGATAGCTGTTTTGACTGACTTTCCAAGCTGAACTCTTATAAAATCTTCTGCAAGCAAAATCAAAATAAAAAGAGGCAAAACGGAGATATTCTCAAAATCAATGCCTCCAAAAACTGGAGCTAAAAATAAAACAAGAAGCACACAAACAACAACTCCCCATAGAATAAAAGACATACGAGGAAGATACTGAAGATGAATTTTTAATTTGCGAAGAGCAAAACGAACAATACTTGCGATACCAATTATTAATAAAAATAAACCAATTCCAAAAAGAGGGCCAATAGTTACGAACACAACCGATAAAGCTGCTGGTAAGAAAATTCCAAAGGAACGAACTCCAAGAAGATGTCTAACACCAGCAATAAAAGCGGTGACAACAGTTAATAATAGAAGAAGAGAAACTGTTTTTGCCGAAACTCCGCTTACAACAGCGCCGTGAATTACATATTTAATTGGATTAAGCCAAACATTACCAAGCTGCTGACTTTTTAGAACGGAATCAAGATTAACATTTTGCGATTGAAAGGATTGAATTGCAGGAAAATCAAAAACAAAAAGGCCCAAAAGGAAACCAAGAAAAGTTGCTGCAACAAGAATTAGCAGGAAATTCTTCATGCATATATTATACTATTCTTTATTTGTCATTCCTAGCATCCAGAGGACTGCTTCTTTTTTATAGCGACGATCACCGCGAGAATTTATTCGGATTGGTGTTAATTTGCCGCGTTTTCCCCATCTTTTGATGGTTAAAACTGAAACTCTTAGTAGATCTGCAACTTCTCTTACTGTTAAAAGATCTGGAAGGTCTTCTAACTTGATTTTCTTCTTTGTAGTTTGATCCATTTTTATAGTATTCCCTGCCTAAGTATTATCTTAGTTAATCAGACTATAACTAAGGAGTGCAAGGACTGTCAATGGGCAAATTTAATTGTTACAATCAATTTATGTTGCAATTTTTACAAAAACACAAGAAAGCAATTATTATTGTGGCTATTTTAATATTCACAACTATTTCTATTTGGTATTTGAACAGGCATCATGTGTTTAATCGAAGAGAATTGCGAGAGTTGCAAAATAATATCAAATCTTATGGAAGCTTTTCTGCAGTGGCAATTATTGTTTTAGTTCTAATTAGTACACTTGTTCCTCCCCTTCCCATACCAGTACCGCTTGTGGAAATTGTTTGCGGACTGATTTTTGGTTTTATTCCCGGAATGATTATTAATTATTTGGCACAAATTATTTCTTCTTCAATTGCCTTTTATTTAGCGAGAATTTTAGGAAGAAAGTTTTTTAGAAAAATTTTGGATAACAAGATTTTCACGTCTTATAAAAAATATATTAACAAAAACGGCTCCGTGGCAGTTCTGACATTGCGGGCAACAATTGGTGCACCATTTAATATGGTGAGTTTTTTAGCTGGGCTCACTGAAATGAACTTCAAGAGTTTTCTAATTGCTACTCTACTCGGTTGCATCCCAGAAGTAATACTTTTTACTTTTATAGGAAATGCGTTACAAACATCTAGATTTAGAATCTCTTACGTATTTTTGTTTGTAATACTACTAGGAGGAGTTGGAATGCTTACAACTCTCTGGGTGTTAAGACGTAAAAAATAATTTTCCTTATATCTGGAATAAACTAAATACATCTGACGTATATTATATTTTTCTTTAAGCAAAGATAAATTTGCCTCTTGTATCAAGTTTTCCAGATACAGGAACTTTTTCGCGTTATGTCTTTATACCGGTAGAGCAGCCTTTCTTTTTCCCCTCATATAACAGTATGATTATATTTAATTTTGTTTGTCAAGGGTATAAATAATCTTATCTTAATCTTATCAAAAATGACTTTTTTGTATTTGACAGAGAAAAAAGTAAAGATAATAATTAATTAATGATATTGTCTTATGCAATAACTGACAATTTAAAAGGTTATTTAAAAACAATTCATGATTTGCGCGTTAAAATACTTATTTATCCCCTGCCAGTAAACGATGAAATAATTCTTAGATGGAAAACCGCAGAAGCTCGAGGCGACAAAGAGATATTTGATTATATAAAACAAAATTGGTATGTAACTGCAAAAAATATTGATATTGTCACCGTTAAAAAAGTATACGAACTTGTTTCCGAAAAAAGATTCGGTCCAACATCGGGCATGATAGAATTCACAGAAAAGAAGCTAAATGAATTTTTAAAGTATTTTGAAAGTTCAAACGATCATCCGGTTATTCAGGCAGCACTCATACAAGCTGAAATTATTAATCTTAACCCTTTTGGGGATGTCAGCGAGAAAGTGGCAAGAATGATGTCTTATTTCATGCTTTATAAATACGGTTATGACATACGCGGTTTAGTTAATATAGAGGATTTTTACAATGCAGATCTAGTCACATACAGAAAATTTCTGAGAATGTCACAAAACAACAGGACTGCATTTTTGGAATATTTTGCATATGCTTTAATGAAATCTTTAGAGAAAAAATATGACGAAACTAAAAAGATGACCGATAACATTAATAGTTTTCATGACTTTTGGAGGCTAAGTGTAAGACAGCAGAAAATACTGGAACTTTTCGAAGAGCCAAATAAAAGATTGAGGAATAAAGAGATACAAAAAATCTTCAAAATCTCACAAGTTACGGCTTCGCGCGATATGGCAAGATTATATAAATTGGGACTTCTTTTGGCTCATGGAAAAGGAAGAGGTGTTTTTTATACGAAAGCTTAGCAGTTTATGCAACGCGGTCTTTGAGTGCCTTATAATATTTAACTAAATATTCTTGGGCAAGATCCCAGTTGCCGACTTGTCTTTGGTTTTCAGCTAATACACGCAGATGTGCAGCTTTTTTGGCCTGAAATTCCGAAATGCGATATGTTTCTGCCAATAAATCAGTTTGTGCTTCTTCATCTGCTTTATTCTGCCAGGATTTTATTTCAAGAGATGCAACAATTGTTGGCTCAAAAGCTAATTTGACTTCATCTTTTATGAGTTTATAGAATTTTGCTAATTTAATTCCTGCCTTTTTCCAATCTTTTTGATCTCCTTCTGCAACTGCTCCGATCATGTAAATTGCTGCTTCTTTTGCAAGCTTAGTTGATAATCCAAATTGTTCTTTAATATGTTCATAAGCATATTCACTAAACTTTTTTCCTTCTGGAATATTTTTTAATCTCCACCAATTGATTTCGAATTTGGCTGCAACTTCAGGACGAAATCTTAAATGATCTTCTTTATCGTTCCCCCCAAACCTTCTTCGACGCCTTGAATAATCTAAAATTGCATCGCGAAGTTTTTCTGGAGTAAAGTCTGGCAAATGATCTGCTTCCCAATAAGTTTCTGCATATGCGGATTGCCACAAAAGCAAACCGCTTGTTCTTTGTTCTCCTGAAGTTCTAATTAATAGATCAACGTAAGGATAGGGCTGTCCTTTTGTATCTAAGTATTTTTCAAATGTTTCTTTAGATATATCTTCAGGTTTGAGATTATCTTTAATCATATTTTGGGTTGCACGAATAATGTCATCATATCCTCCATGATCAAGAGCTATATTGCCAATAAAAGTTTTGTTATCTTTGGTTATTTCTTCCGCCTGCACTATTTTTTTAACTAAAGGCTTTGGTAAACGGTCTTTTCTTCCTAAATGAATTATTCTAACGTCTTCCTCCATTGCTTCTTTTAAATATTGGTCTATCAATCTTTCATAAAGCTTCATTAAATAAGCAATTTCTTTTGGAGTGCGATCCCAATTTTCTGTTGAAAAACCCCAAATAGTAAAAGTGTGAACTCCCAGCTGGCGCGAAGCTCGAGCAAGCTTTAAAACAGTATCAAAACCTTTTTTATGACCTTCAAGAGTGTACAATCCCCGAGCGCGAGCCCAGCGACGATTGCCGTCTGGAACAATGGCAATGTGGTTTGGAACTAAAGTTCCTTTTGGGAGATTGATTCTTGAATCAGCCATCTTCTTGGGCATGGAAATAATTATATCACAGCATGTCCATGTTATAATTTTAAAATGCAACTTTTAGCTGGTGTTGCCATATTTAAAAATAATAAGGTTTTACTCTTAAAAAACGTAGGCGGCGGCGATCAAAATGATAAATGGGGTCCACCAGCTGGACACGGTGAAGCAAACGAAACAACAGAAGAAACAGCTATTCGTGAAGCTAAAGAAGAAACAAATCTAGATGTGGAACTTTTAGGAATTATACAAGTTGGATATTTTAACTATCATGCAAAAGATTATTTATATGTTTTTTATTTAGCTAAAGCCAAAGATTTATCCAAAATAAATCTACAGAAAGAAGAGGTATCTGAATACATTTGGGCAAGTAAACAAGATTTATTGAAAAATAAATATGAGTTTAGAAAAGAGTTTTTAAAAGAACCAATTTTACTTTCATTCGAACAAAAACCTTCGAAAAACAATTTATTTAAAATATATACTGTAAAATAGTTATGAACTTCATTTTTGATTTTGATGGGACAATTTGTGATTCGCTAGATATTACAATTGGCATATTAAACGCATACGCAAAAAAGTTAAATAGGCCACAAATAACTAAAGAAAATTTTAGAACAAAAGGTATCGAAGCATTAATTAATGAATACCATTTTAATAAGTTGCAGGTATTACTTTATGTTTTAAAAGGTAGACAGGAATTATCAAAACACATAAATGAAATGAAAAGTTATGAAGGCTTGCCTGAGGTTTTGAAGAAGCTGTCTGAAAAAAATAATCTTGGAATAGTTAGTTCAAATTCATCAAAAAACATTGAAAGATTCTTAAAAAATAATAATTTGGCCTCATATTTTAAATTTATTTACTCTTCCACTTCCCTGTTTGATAAATCCAAAAAAATTAAATCTGCAATGCAAAAATATGATTTAAAGGCTAGTGAAACTGTTTATATAGGAGATGAAATTCGAGATATTAAAGCTGCGCATGATATAAATTTAAATTGTATTTCAGTTTCCTGGGGTTTTGAGAGTAAGAAATTGCTTCGCGAATACGCTCCAAACTTCTTGATTAGCTATCCGAAAGAATTACTTTCAACGGAAAAACAATTACTGCATTAAAAATTCTTCCTGCGCGCTTCGGCTCCTGGATCAATCTCCATAACCATTCGAGGCTAAATTTAGTAAAAAAATCTGGCACTTGCCTGACTTGTCCGCTAAAATAATCGAGACTTCCGCCTATTGCCATAAAACATTTTGCATTAATTTCATTTCTATATTTATTGATCAAGTACTCTTGTTTTGGAGCACCTAAGGCAACAAACAATATATCTGGTTTAAATAAATTTATGTTTTTTAATATATCAAAAGGTAAATTAATATTACCTTTTGTAACAGAAATATTACTTTCCCCTTTTGCTTTTATGTTTGGAAATTCTTTTTTAATTTTATTTAAACTTTTAGTATTCACATCTTTTGTTGATCCCAACAAGTAAATTTTTAGTTTTTTATCATTTCCTAATTTGAAAAGATCAAGCATAAATTCTCTACCTTTTATAATCTCCAGCTTTGGGTCTGCAATTTTTAAACCATTTCCATCAGGAAGATTGAAATCAGACTTGTTCAAAATTTCTTTGAGCTTTAAATCGTTGCAAGCTTCCAAGATTATTTCCGGGTTAGGAGTAAAAATGGTGAATTTGGATTTAGATTTTAATTTTAATGATATTTCTTCCAGCAATTCGTTTTTTTGATTGCTATTCACCTTTATTCCTAATATTTTGGTAAATTTACTATAAGTTTTAGTGTTTTTCATAGTGATGTTGTAATTATAACATTTTGTGTATAAATATTGCTCGTAATTTACGTTCGCTTTTTACTATTTATGCACAAACTATAAACAAAATCTTGATATTATCTTTTAGTTACTATATTCCTTCTCCAAAGCTCTATATTCTCCAAAACAATCCCAGTTCCCTTAACAACACAGAATAATGCATCTTCTGCAACATGCGCTGGAACCCCAGTTTCCTGGGTAAGGAGCTTATCGAAGTTGCGAAGAAGCGCAGTTCCCCCGCTCATAACAATACCTTTATCAATAATATCAGCTGCAAGCTCAGGAGGAGTGTCTTCCAATACTCCTTTTACAGCTCCAATGATTTGGTTTAGTGCAGGCTGAATTGCTTCTGTGATATCTACTGAAGTCACTACAACACTTCGAGGAAGACCAAAAACTAAATCTCGGCCGGAGATTTCCATTCGTTCTTCTTTCACAAGAGGAGTTGCAGAACCTATTTTAATTTTTATATCTTCTGCTGTTTGGTCTCCAACAATTAAATTATATTTTTTCTTGAGAAAAGATTGAATTGCTTCATCAATTTTATTTCCAGCAACTCGGACTGATTTGTGAATCACAGTTCCACCTAATGCAATAACAGCAGCCTCTGCAGCTCCTCCTCCCATATCAAGTATCATGTGGCCTGACGGAGCTGAAACGGGAATGCCTGCACCGATAGCTGCAGCTAACGGTTCATCAATTAAATATGCATGCCCTGCTCCTGCGCCCATTGCAGCATCAAGCGCCGCGCGGCGCTCGACTTGGGTACAGCCTGCTGGAACGCAAAGCATAACATCCGGCTTAAAAAGTAAAACACGACCAGCAGTTTTATTTATAAAAAATTCCAGCATTGATTTGGTTAAACTATAATCTGCAATAACACCTGCTGCCATAGGGCGGACTGCGGTTAAGTTTTCAGGAGTGCGACCGAGCATTTTTTTTGCTTCAATACCAACTGCAACAACTTTATTAGAATCAGTAGTTACTGCAACAACCGTTGGTTCGTTTGTGATTATTCCCGCTTCAGGAGTCCAAACTAAAGTATTTGCAGTTCCTAAATCGATTGCTATTCTCTTTCGTAAAGCCATTGAAACATTATATAATACTCTTATGACTAAGATTCGTATACTCATACTTCTTTTGACGATTTTTGTTGTTGGATTTGCCGGATATGCACTTATTCTTTACGCAAACGGTTATAGATTAAATAAAGATAATAAATTAGTTGCAAACGGTTTATTGGTTGCTAATTCTGATCCAAACGGAGCTCAGATTTTAATTGACGGAAAACTAAATTCTGCAACCAATGCCACGATTACACTTTCTCCTGGAAGTTATAGCGTCGATATTAAAAAGGAAGGTTATCTTGACTGGAATAAACAAATTCAGATCCAAAACGGAATTGTGACTGAAGTTGATGCTTCTTTATTCCCTCAGGCGGTTTCTCTTAATCCAATTACGTTTGCAGGAGCAATTAATCCTGTAATTTCTCCTGACTATTCGAAGATTGTTTATGGAGACGCAACTGGAATTTGGGTTGTAGAAACAATTAATTTGCCGCTTGGATTTAATAGTGCACCAACAGAAATCACAGATTTAGTACCTGATGCAAATACAACATGGTCCTGGTCTCCTGATTCAAGACAGATCTTAGTGAAGACAAAGACATCAAATTACTTACTAAACATATCAAGTACAACTACTGTTAGCCAATTAGTTGATCTAACTGCCACACTAGCGAAGACAAAAGCTGAATGGCAGACAACACAGGATAAACAATTGCAATCTTTAATTTCAAAACTTCCAGATGGACTTCAAGGAATTTTTACAAATGATACAAGTAATGTTTTATTCTCGCCCGACCAGACAAAAGTTTTATATACGGCAACAAGTAGCGCAATAATTCCTGACGGATTAGTTCCTCCGCTTCCAGGAAGCTCAACCCAAAAACAAACCAGAAGTTTAGTTAAAAATCATATTTATGTCTATGATTTGAAAGAAGATCGTAATTTTGAAATAACTGATGTGACAGGGCCTATATATTGGTTTGCGTCCAGCCGCAATTTAATAATCCCAGAGAAAGATAAACTCGTGATTGAAGATTATGACAATACAAATAAACAAACCGTTTATGGAGGAAGTTATGTGTATCCAAATGCATTCCCGACTCCAAACACTAACAGAGTTTTTATATTAACTAATTTGGGAGCAACAAACGGAACTCCTAATCTTTATTCGCTTAACTTGAGGTGAAAATTGTATAATACTTCCAAGTCCTCGTAGTTCAATGGATAGAATAGAGGTTTCCTAAACCTTTGATCCAAGTTCGATTCTCGGCGAGGACACTCATATGTCTAAACCAAAATATTTTAAAACTTTAACTGGGGAAAGGATTCCCCTACCTGTATTTTTTCCTGATGCAACGCGCGCAGTTCTTAAAACTTTAGACAGCGTTGATATCGAACAAACTAAAACAAAAGGTATATTAGTGAATACATATCATTTGTATAAAGATCTTGGAAAATCGGTAATTAAAGAACACAAAGGAATAAGAGGCTTTATGAATTTCCACGGCGCAGTGATTTCTGACTCAGGAGGATTTCAAGTGATGAGCCTTGCAAAAACACTGGGAGGGAAAATTACAGACAGTGGCGTGACTTTTAAGCCTGCAGGAGAACCTAAAGTAACACTTACCCCTGAGGATTCAATTGAATTTCAATTAGCTTTAAAAACAGATATGGTCGTGGTCCTGGATGACTTCACGCTACCTACTGCAACGCACAAAGAAGCAGAAGAGACTGTTGAAAGAACTTTATACTGGGCAAAAAGATGTAGAGCTCATTTTGATAAGTTAACAAAAAACATGAAACAGAAGCCATATTTGCTTGGAGTTGTTCAGGGTGGATTTTACCAAGATCTTCGTAAATATTGCACCCAAGAACTTGTAAAAATTGGATTTGATGGGCTTGGATATGGAGGCTGGCCGATTACAGAGACTGGAGAATTTGATTATGAAACTCCAAAAACTATTGCAGAAAATGCACCTGACAATTATTTTTTGTATGGACTTGGAGTTGGCAAACCACACGAAATAGTTAATTTATATAAAATGGGATTTAATATTTTTGACTGTGTACTCCCTACTCGAGATGCCAGACATAAAAGACTTTATGTTTATAACAGTGAAAAGCTTAGCAATATCGATGTGATTCTGCCAGACTTTTATTCATATTTTGTGCCTGATAAAGAGAAATATTATCATGACACAAGAGCCGTTAGCACTGCCTGCGATTGTTTGCTATGTACTAATTACTCTCGAGCTTACCTTGCTCATTTATTTCGAAATAACGAAATGACTGCAGGGAGACTAGCGACAATTCATAATTTGAGGTTTTATTCTATTTTGATGGAAAAATTGGTTGATTTAAGAGAAGATAGTGATCCCAGTTTTTAATATAAATATTCCCTGGAATTTCTAAATCACGATAGAATTTTACAATTGATCAGACTCTTCAACAAGCTTATCAAATTTTGAAAATAATTCTTCGATAAATCGCATATTAGCCTTCAAGAATGCAAACCAATTCACCTTTCACCCTACCCAATTCTTTTTGTTCTTTTTCGAGCTCAAGCTTGGCGTTTAGTAAACTTGTTCTTAAAGTCCTCTCGTGCATTTTAGTTAATTCCTGACCTATAAATATTCTTTTGTCTTCTCCAAATTCAGTTATAAGTAAATTTAATGTTTTTGAAATGCGAAATGGAGATTCAAAGAAAACAACCGGGCAATCTAGCGATTTTATTTTTTCTATAGTTTTATGAGCTTTTTTCTTGGGCCAGAAGCCAATAAACATAAAAGTGCTTATATTAAAACCTGAAATTGATAAAGCTGAGGTTAAACTTGAAGCTCCTGGAATAGATATAGTCTTAATATTGAATTGATTTAGAAAATTAATTAGTTCATTTCCAGGATCTGAAATACCCGGCGTACCTGCATCTGTAACAAGAGCTAAATTTTTACCTTCCTGAAGAAGTTTAAAAATTTCATGCATTTTTGCAGGATTACTTTGCTGGTGATAACTCAAAGTATTATTTTGTATATCAAAATGATCTAAAAGCTTTTGAGTAACACGGGTATCTTCACAAAGAATTAAGTCAACTTCTTTGAGCGTTTTAATTGCACGGAAAGTAATGTCTTCAAGATTTCCTATTGGCGTTGCAACCAGATACAAATTTCCTAACATGAGAATATTATACTATATATATTACTATGAGATGTGGATTTGTGTACACAGATTTTGTGGATAATTATGTGTGCAACTAATACTATGAGTCTTAATATGGAAAGTTTTTTGTTTTAAAGCAGATTTAGTATCTTGATTTAGCTTAAATTATATTAATATAATTGATTGCCCGGTAATAAACGTAGAGATATGTACTCAACACATTATAAAGGTATTCTTGGTGAATTAGCTTTTACTTATCACCTAATTGAAAAGGGTTTTACTGTTCTTAATCCTATTAACCATAATTCAAGTTACGATTTAGTAATTGAAAAAAATGGAAAGTTTATCAGAATACAAGTAAAATACAGAGTTCCAGTAAAGGGAGTCTTGAGAGTAGAGTTATATAGACCTAAAAAGCCTAATTTTCAATATTTCAATCGTGAAGTTGATGCCATGGGTTTGTATAATCCATTATCTAATAAGTTTTATTTGATACCATTACATATAATTAAGACAACAAGAGAGTTTTGGATTAGAGTTGATAAGCCGAAAGGTAAAAAAACTAAATCTATGCATTTTGCAGAGGAGTTTGAAATTTAACGGGGTGTGGCTCAATGGTAGAGCGCTCGCTTCGGGTGCGAGAGGTTCCCAGTTCAAATCTGGGCACCCCGACTGATGATGAAATTATTTCTTCTTTGCTTGAGTGAAGACTTCGTGGACTGTTGGATAATCAAAAATTTCTGACTTTGAAAACCAATGAGCAATTTCTTTTTTAGCTTCTTCTGGATCGCCCGAGGCATGAATTAAATTGTATACGTCAGAATTCTTTTTATCTGCATAAGCGAAACTCATATGAGCATAATCGCCTCTTATAGTTCCTGGGTTTGCCGACTTTGGTTCTGTTGCTCCTACCATTTTACGAACTTGTGAAACTGCTTCTACTCCTTCAAGTACCATGGCAATCACTGGACCTTGTTGCATCATTTCCAAAGCAACTTTAAAAGTTTGTTCGCCACGCCTTGTGATCATTTTTCCTATTTCTTCATAATGAGTATGATAATGTTCTTCTGAAGGGAAAACCATTTTAGCTGCTACAATTTTCAGTCCTACTTTTTCGAATCTACTTAAAATTTCTCCAACAACTCCACGTTGAACTGCATGAGGCTTAAAAATAATTAACGTTTGCTCTATCATACAAGTATTTTTTTGAACTTATCTTGACCATTATATGGCCCAATTATGCTTAAATTCAAGTTCTGTTTTAAGAAAATTTGCTTTGCAACATCATAAACCTGATCTATGGTTACTTTATCTAGACTTTCAAAGATTTCTTCTGGAGTCTGAGGAGATTCGATTAATAATTCTTTTTCGCCAAAGAATTGATTAACTGCACTTGTATCTTCAAGACTTAAAGCAATATGGCCTTTGAGGTATTCTTTCGCTTTTTGAAACTCTGAAACTTCAATTAACTTAACTTTATCTTTTATTGCATAGTGCTCTTCTAAAATGATTTTAATGGCTTCCTCTGCATTTTTTGGATCCACACCGACATAAGTTGAGAAATAACCAGTATCAATTAAATGATCTGCGCTTGTATGAACAGAATAAGCTAGTCCTCTTTTTTCTCTTACTTCAATAAATAATCTGGAAGACATTCCTTTACCTAAAATAGTTGCCAAAATATTTTCAGCAAAACGGGTTTGATCTCCTAATTTGAAACCTCGGAAGCCCAAAATTAAATGAGCCTGCTCGATTTTTTTATATTTTAATTTAACCCAGGGCTCATTTTGTTTCGCAACAAATTTTGGAAAATTTTCTTTTGGTTCGTTTTCTGGAAGATTAATAAAATATTTATTTACTAAATCTATCGCTTCTTTTTCTGTTACTCCGCCTGCAACTGTAATAAGTAGGTTTTCAGGAAAGTAATATTTCTTTCTAAACTCAATAAAATCATTTCTTGTAATATTTTTAATCGCTTTTTCAGTACCTACTATGTTTCTCCCAAGAGGGTTTCCTTGAAAAATAAGTTCTTCAAATACATCACCAATATCTGAAGTGGGAGTGTCTTCGTACATTGCTTTCTCTTCTAAAATTACTCCTTTTTCTTTTTCAAGTTCATCTTTGTCTATCAAAGGATTTAAAATCATATCAGATAAAACGTCAAATGCTTTTTCCAGATGATTTTTAGAAGATTTAATGTAGAAATTAGTCCATTCTTTTGTAGTTCCTGCGTTAAATTCCCCGCCAAAAGAATCTACAAACGAAGATAAATCTTTTGTAGTCGGATACTTTTTGCTACCTTTAAATACAATGTGTTCTGTAAAATGAGAAATTCCTGCAACTTGCTCTTCTTCATACCTGCTACCGACATTTGCCCAGACAGTAACAGTAACTGATTCTGCTCCAGACATAGGAATAGTTAGAACACGAAGGCCTGATGGTAAAGTTGTTTTATTAAAATTCATGATTTACATTTTACCTGGTGCTTCAATTCCAAGCAAATTTAATCCATTTTTTAAAATTTGTCCCACTGAGAAAGTTAATGCAAGCTTAAATTCTTCGTTTTCTGATCCAATTATTTGTACTTTGTTATAATATGTATTAAATAAAGATGCAACATTATATAAATACTCACATAAAATATTTGGGGAATAAGAAGTGGCTGCTAATTCAATTATTTCTGGGAATCTTGATAATAATCTTTCAATTAGGTTTTCTTCTTCATTCATAATTACATCACTAAGTTTAGGTTTCTTGTTTGATTTATTTAAAATACTTTGAGCTCTTGCATATGTGTATTGAATATATGGGCCAGAGTTGCCTTCAAAGCTGAGAGATTCGTTAAAATCGAATGCAATATCTTGCATTCTGCCAACTTTTAAAATACTGTATTTTATTGCACCGAGAGCAATTTCTTCTGCTAAATTATTATTTATAGAATGCATTTTTATTATTTTTTCTTTAGCTTCATCAATAAGATCGTCAATATAAACAACATTTCCTTTTCTCGAGCTCATTTTTCCTTGGCCTTTAATACTCATGAATCCAAACGCAATATGTGTAAACATATCAAGTTTACCAATTCCCAATTGTTCACAAACTGCAAATAATTGTTTTAAGGCAAGAGATTGCTCAGGACCAATTACCCAAAATAAATGATTTGGATGAAAGGTTTCTATTTTAAGTTTGGTTAGGGCAAGATCTTGAGTAATATACAAAGCAGTTCCATCTGATTTAATTACGACTGTGTCTGGTAAGTTATATTTTTTAAGGTCTGTAACTATTGCTCCACCTTTTCCATTTTTGAAAATTCCCTTTTTTAAACCATCTTCGACTATTTCTTTACCTTTTTTATAATGTTCATGCTCGTGCCAAACCTTGTCATGAATATTTCCTAATCTTTTGAGAGTTAATTGTTGACCTCGATATGAATATTCCAAAACTTTTTTCCAAAGTTCCCATGTGATTTTGTCGTCTTTCTCCCAATTAATAACGATTTGTCTTATTTTCTTTTCATTTTCTTCATTCTCAAAATCAATTGAAGCTCTTGCGTATAGTTCATCAACAAACCTGTCGGGGCGAATATTTGAATCACTTGGCTCACTCCATTCGTCTTGATGCTCGTACCAATAGTTTATATCAGTAATTTCTTTTTTATTTTTATTTGCAAATTTAAGATAACCCCACATAAGCTTAGCAATTGCAATTCCTCTATTATTATCAATATCGTCTCTAATTACTCTTACTCCAGTTGTCTGCCAAATATTAGCGATAGCCATACCGAGAATATTGTTTCTAAGATGTCCTAAATGCATAGCTTTGTTCGGATTTGGAGATGTATGCTCAATAAGCCAAGTTTTACCTTTGTTTTTTTCACTATTTCCATACTTACCTTTTTGCTCAATAATTTGAGATAAATTGTTAGTAAGTACTTTAGTGTTCAAGTGAAAATTTATAAATCCTGGGCCTGCAATTTCTATTTTTGAGACAATTTTTTTTAAATCGTTATCGTCGTTTAATTTAGAAATCAATTCTTTTGCGTTTAATTTATTTTGAATAGCGATATTAGTTGTGTAATCTCCAAATTCAGTTTTTGATGAAAATTCTACATGAGGGTTCTTGATCCCAGAAGCTTTTTCTAGTGATTTTTGGATTTCTTGTTTAATGTTCATTAATAAATTATATCATGACTATAAGCCTAATATTGAAATAAAGTAACTTAAAAGAGGTATCACAGGTAATAAAATTAATTTCCCTAAAACAGGCGAAATGAAGCTTATTAACCCTCCAGCCAGGCCTAAAATTAAAATTGGAGAAATTGTCCAAACCAGGAGTAGAGATAGAATTGCTCCCAAGAAATTAAAATTGCCAAAAAGAAAAAAGATTATTGGAAAAATTCCCAGATTTGTACTAAGGGCTATTGATAGATCCTCCTTTAAGATTTCTGGAATAAATTTTAATGAATTTTTTATTTTTGAGTTGAACAAAACGATTGAGAATGTGGCTGTAAAAGATAAAATGAAGCCCAAGTCTAGTATTAAAAAGGGCCAAATAATTAGCATTAACAGAAACACAATTAAACTAATTTTAAGAGTATTTGTCACACGCCCAAAAATTAAACCGATGAATGCAATTGTAGTAATTAAACCTGATTTAATCGATGATGTCTGAGAGCCAGTAATAAATATATAAATCCATATAATAAGAATTATTAATATTGCAGATTTTTGCCTTTTAATTTTATTTATAAAAATAGTCATTAAGAATCCTGCAAGAATTGTTATTTTTATTCCAGATGTTTCTGTTAAGAAAGTTATTCCTAAATTTTTAATTTTGTTTCCCAAAAAATAAGTTAAATTATTTTTTGTACCCAAAACAATACTTGACAAAATTTCTCCTTTATCCCCTGGTATTGATGTATCAAAAAAATTTTCTAAAGATTTACTAATAAAATTTTCGTTAATGTCTTGAACAGGCTTTTGCAAATTAGTTGTCAGGAGACGAAAAAGAAGAAGACAGATCAACAAAAACCACAAGGAATATTTCATTTTAAAATTAATAAACAATCAGTCGGTCTTTTATTTTGTTATATTCGCTTTGTTTTAAAACACTTTTGGAAAGCAACTCTTCAACAGCCGAGTACGGTCTGTTATCAATTATTTTTTGACCGTATACTTGGCCTATTCCTTCTAAACTTTCCAGTTCTCCAAGACTTGCAGTGTTAATATTTATTTGCCCACTTTCTGATTGTGCGACACTTGAATTTTGTTCATTTGAGCTAGCAATGTCATTGTTTGATTGCTGAAGAGAAGGTATATAGATCTTTTGGCCGTCTGTTAATTTTGCCGCCTTATTAATATTTTTATCAACCCAGTTTTTATCAGCATTGTCAGTAATTCCTCCGGCTTTTTGTAATGCATCTTCTACTCTACTGCCAAAATCCAACTCATAAACTCCAGGGTTTACAACCTCACCTGAGACATCAATTTCTATTTTTAATGAAGCGCTACTTTCTGGACTATTTTCAACTGTAGAATTTCCTAGCACTTCTTGACTCTGATTGCTTGTAGAATGATTATTGCCTCTCAATATTAAACCTAGAATAACAAGGATTATGCCTAAGCTTAAGAAAATGATCTGAAGTTTATATGGAGACGACAAAATTAATAATTTTGCCTGCGACAAAAATGACTTTGTAGTCTTTTCCACTGATCCATTTTTCAACTTTTTCGTCTTTTAATGCAAGAGCTGTTATTTTTTTCTTATCTTTTCCTTCGCTTGTTTCAACTTGAACCTGGGATCTGAATTTACCATTTACTTGAACAATTATTGTTAACTGATCTACTTTAATATATTTTGAATTATATTTAGGCCAATTTGAATTATGAACCGAATATTTTTCTTGCAATACTTCATTCCATAATTCTTCTGTAACGTGCGGTGCAAAAGGAGCAAGAAGCTGACATAAGGCAATTAACGATTCTTTGCTAGTTCCGTTGTCATATAAATAGTTAACAAATTCCATGATTGTTGCAATCGCTGTATTGTAATGAAATATTTCTATATCTTTTGTAACCTTTTGAATGGTTTGGTGTAATTTTGACTGTAATTTCTTTTCATCTTTTGGTTTTTTGTTTTCGAAATATAAATTCCAAACTCTTCTAATAAACTTTTGCATTCCCTCTATGCCTGTATCTCTAAAGTCTGGTGAGCCGTCCATTGGACCAATAAATACCACATACATTCTTAATGTGTCTGCACCAAATTTTTTGATGTATTCATCAGGATTGACAACGTTCCCTCGAGATTTACTCATCTTTGCACCATCTTTAATCATCAACCCGTGCGCAAAGAAGTTTGGAAAAGGTTCTTCAAAATTTAAATAATCAAGATCATGAAGAACCATTGTCACAAATCTTGCATACATAAGATGTAGCACTGCATGCTCCGCTCCGCCAAAGTATTGGTTAACAGGAAGCCATTTCTTAGTAATTTCCTTATCAAAAGGAACTTTATCAAAGTTTGTTGAAGGATATCGTAAAAAATACCATGAACTATCTAAAAATGTATCAGCTACGTCTGTTTCTCTTTTAGCATTGCTTCCACAATGCGGGCATTTTACTTCATAAAACTCTGGATGGTTTGCCAAAGGTCCACGGCCGTTTCCTTCAGGTTTGTAATCTTCTATTACTGGAAGTTTAACTGGTAAGTTTTCTTCAGGCCACCACCCTTGCCAGTCCCAATCTGATTGATTTTGATGTAAAAGATTATTGTTTGTTTTTAAATAACCATCGCCTTTTT
This sequence comes from Patescibacteria group bacterium, assembly GCA_035549555.1. Taxonomy (NCBI): domain Bacteria; species Patescibacteria group bacterium. The sequence goes on along the minus strand of DASZQR010000010.1, from coordinate 44,179 downwards.
TGGCACATTCTTCACAGAAAATCATTGGTAACGGGCATCCCCAATATCGCTGTCGGCCAATTCCCCAATCACGAAGATGATAAGTAAAAACTCTTTTACCCCAACCTTTTTCTTCAAAATAATTTTTAGTTTTTTCCATTGCTTTGGTAAATTCAATACCGTTTAAAAAGTCTGAATTGATCATTTTTCCTGCTTCTTCTCCTGCATGAAGTTGTTCTACTTCTTTAATTTCCCCTGCTTCTCCATTTTTACCTTCAACTACCCGAGTGATTGGTAGTCCAAATTTTTTGGCGAACTCAAAATCTCTTTTATCGTGACCTGGACAGCCTTGAACAGCTCCAGTCCCGAAGTCCATCAGAACAAAATCTGTTACCCAAACAGGAATTTGTTTTTTAGTTAAATGATTTTCAACATACAAACCAGTAAAAACGCCAGTTTTATCCTTGCCTTCAGCTTCTCTTTGTTGTTTTGTTTTACTTAGAGATCTTTTGATATACTTTTTTACATCTTCTTTGTTGCTTTCGGGAATAATCTCTAATAAATTATCCCGTGCATATTCCGGGGCTACGACTAAGAATGTAGCTCCAAAATTAATAGGAGTTGTTGTAAAAACTGTTATTTTTTCATTATGATTTATTATTTTGAAATCTATTTCAATACCTTCTTTTTTCCCGATCCATTCCCGTTGAGCTACGATAACACGTTCTGACCAGTTTATTTTAGGTAGGTTTTCTAATAATCTTTCTGCATAATCGGTAATCCTAAAAAACCAAACTTCTAATTCTTTTTTCTCAACAACTGTGCCGCAGCGTTCGCAAACCATTAATCCCTCTGTGTTTGCAACTGGATTACCTTTTGCATCAATTGGATCTTTACCTGCTTGCTTTGGCGTCATAACCTGCTCGTCGGATAAAACTGTTTTATCTTTTGGACAAAAATTTACTAATGCTTTTTTTCTATACGCCAAACCTGCTTTAAATAATTCTTTAAAAACCCACTCGGTCCAGTGATAATAATTAACATCTGAGGTTGTTACAGTATGCGTCCAATCATAACCATGGCCAAAACTTTTAAATTGTTCCTCAAAGTGCTTAATTGATCTATTTAGCATTACTTGCGGAGACTCACCTATTTTAAGCGCATAATTTTCTGAATGAATTCCAAATGAATCGTAACCCATTGGCTGCAATACATTTTTTCCATTCATTCTTTGGAATCTTCCATAAATGTCGCTTCCAGTTGAGCTCATTGCATGACCTGCGTGAAGCCCTTCTGCTGAAGGGTAAGGAAACATAAACAAATTGTAAAAAGGATTTTGCGCTTTTTGAATGTCCGGAGAATAAATTTTACTTTCTTCCCATCTATTTTGCCATTTTGCTTCGATATTTTTATGATCGTATTTAATCTTACTTGTCATTTGATTTATTGTATTTGAATTAGCTTTAAGTGTCAATTTGTTGAGATAAATTATTACAGTATATATAGTAGCAGCCTTGTATTTAGTTTGCTAATTAATTAAATGTCCAACTTTTGTAGCTAAACTGTATATTTCCTATAATATTTACTTGTTGCAAGCGTTAATTATATATTCTCCGCTATTTTCCGTATTATTATTAAATATATATCAAATAAAATACGAATATTGTTCTTTATCTATAAAACTAAAAGTATTTAATTTTTATGTTTTATATTGTAATTAGATTTGATTTTAACTGCGTTTATTAAACTACAGGTTTTGTGAAATTTATTTAATACCTAAATAAATCCAAACTCTATTCTCTCTGACCTTAATAAGAGCATTTGTGTCAACAACTATCTGCTGTTCATAACCTCTTTGCCTAAAAATAATTTGTTTTTCAATAATAGATATAAAATTAGAATGATCGTCTAAGATATCAAAAATACCACTTTTATTGTAGGAAGTTATATTGTCAACTTCTCCCTGAAAGACTATTTTATCTCTGTTTTTAACTAATAAACTTAGCATTAGAGCTTAATTTCTGATAAGGTACCAAGATAAAGAAATTTCTCCTCAGGAACATTATCAAATTTTCCAGATAAAATTGAGCGTACATCGTTGACACAGGCTTCTCTCGTTACAAATTTACCAGGCTGATTTTTCTGACTTTCTGTTGCAAAGAAGCTTTGGGTCATGAAATTACGTATCTTATGAGCTCTTTTGAATATAGTTTGATCTTCTTCTGACAATTCACCTTCTCCAACCAATGAAACGATTCTTTCTAGATTTTCTGCTCTTTTTAATAAAGATTTTGCTTCAATTGCGGTATTGTAAGCTTCTTCACCTACAATTTCAGGGTTTAACGCTGATGAATTAGAACTGACAATGTCTACCGCCGGAAGGAAGCCTTGCTTGTAAAGATTTCTAGATAAAACAACGTCTGAATCAAGATATGGAAAAATTGATTGGACACCATGATCAAGAAGATCGTCTGCGGGTACATAAATAGCTTCAATTGAAGTTATTGTCCCTTTATCGTTTGATATTAGTCTTTCATGGAAGTTGGCCATTTCTGATTCAAGGGTTGATTGATAACCATCTTCAGAAGGGATGGTATTTGTTAAAACTGAAAGTTCGTTACCAGCTTGGGCCAGACGAAAAACATTATCAATAAAAAACAAGACGTTTCGCTTTAGGAAATCGCGATAGTATTCGGCAAGAGTTACAGCAGAATAAGCTGATAAGAATCTTGTTGCAGGATCTTCTCCCATTGTCCCAAATATCAAAGTTGAGTCTTTAATTGCACCAGTTTTTGTTAAGACTTCTTGTAATTCTATTGCCTCACGCGATCTTTCCCCAACTCCAGCAAATACAGATGCTGATTCTTTTTCTTTAAGTTGAACAACATTGTGTAATATTTCTGATAGCAAAACTGTTTTACCAACTCCAGCTCCTCCAAACAAACCCATCTTGCCTCCTTTAGTTAATGGTGTAAATAAATCAATAATTTTTATTCCAGTTTCTAAAAGTTCGGTAGACTTTAACTGACTAACATCCAAAGAAGTTTCTTTATGGATTGGCATAAATTTATCACTTTTAACGTCACCTAATGCATCAAGAGGCTCTCCAAATAAGTTGACCACTCTTCCCAAGATATTTTGACTAACAGGAAACACAACTCCTTCATTAGTGTTACGTACAATTGCTCCTCTGTAGAGATCTGTAGTTTTACCAAGAGCTAAACAATAATAAGTACTATCAACACTTGAAGAAGAAACTTCCATCTTGGATAAAACTTTTTTATCTTTGTCTTCAAATACCAAGATGTCATAAATACGAGGCTGTTCATCCTGAAAATGAACCTCAACTATTTGACCTTTAATGCTTACAACTTTGCCAGAATTTTTCATTTAAATAAATCTCCTTTGAGAAACCACTGTCGATAAATATTCTAATTGTTTTTTATTTGTTCTTGCATGAGCAAGTTTCAAATTTTGTGTTTTTGCTATCTCAAGATTTTTTCTAACCTTTTCTCCTGCCTGATCCATAGCAAGCATACGTGAGGCAAATTTGGCCAGCTGAGATTCTGTAATTGTCTGTTCAAAAATTGAAGAGAACATTTCTTTTTCGAAAAACATTAAAATTTCTTCCAGACTTGGTTCGAATAAATATTTTATTTTCCTTCCCTTCTCGTCTTTATTTACTGGAGTTTCTGCAGATATAACTACTTCTTCTGGATCTTGATTGATTATGCTTTTAAACTTTCCATAAAAAATATGGATCTCTTCGTATTCGACCAAGTGACGAACAAGATCTCCCATCTTTTCTCTATCAAATCCGAAATCAGGAAGATCAAAATATGAATAAGATTTATCCGGGAAAGATTGACGAAACATTTCTAAACCAAGAGTACCCACAATTGTAGCTTCGTAATCTCTTTCTCTAACTTCCTGAATAAATTTATTAAAAACTTTTCGAGTTAAATCGCCATAAAAGCCTGTATTTGCAGAAATAAATACTGCTACAGTTTTACCGTTATGACTTATTAACTTTAGTTTTTGACCGTTTTTGATACCTTTTTTCTTTAATAATTTTTGAAATTCATCAGTGTATGATGCTTGTAATTCTTTAAATATTTGCTGCATATCTTCCAAGAATTCTCTAGAAGAAAGAACTGAACCTCTTGTAGCTTTCATGCGGCTTGAGGAGATTTGTGCATAAGCATCTGCTAATACACCTAATATTTCAAGATCAGTAACTTGTTTAGTAGTATTTTTCTTGTCCATAATTTCCTTCTCTAAGCTTGTTCAGGAAGTCTGAATAAGCGGATGTTGATTTGATTAAAGAATCGATCTTATTTTTGAAATTTGCGTCTTTTTCATAATCGCTTACCATAGTTTTGATTTTTTCTTTCATTTGGAGAGGAGCCTGGTTTCTCCAAGAACCTGTCCAAAGCATTGCAATACATAAAATACTTATATTTATAGGCATCACATCAACTGGCTGATTAAAAAATTCAAGAATCCTATCCCCCAACTTAAGCTTTTGCAAAACGTCTTCTGATAATTCTGCTCCAAAATGTACGAAGTCTCTTAATTTTTCAAGACTAACAAGAAATGAACTTAAATCACGGGTAATATCGCGAAGTAATGGAGTTTGGGCCTGTCCTCCTACACGGGTAACTGATAAAAACGGATTAATTGGCGGGCGGCGTCCTAAGTTTGCCAACTCTGAGTCAAAGAAAATATGACCGTCTGTGATAGACATAAGATTAGTTTGAATATATCCAGATAAATCTCCCAGGATTGATTCTGCTACAGGAAAACATGTAATTGAACCTGTTTTAAAATTTCCAGCACGTTCTAATAACTTTGAATGAAGATAAAAAATGTCTCCTGGATAAGAATTGCGGCCTGGAAAACGGCCTGCAAGAAGCGAGATCTGACGATAATATTTTGCGTGAGTTGTGAGATCATCAAGAATAACGACTACATCTTTGCCCTGATCTCGGAAATGTTCTGCAATGGTCATAGCTGTATAAGGAGTCAAATAAATTAACCCTGGAGCATCTGAAGAAGCTGAGGCAACAATGATTGTATTTTGTAGCACCCCTTTTTTCTTAAGCGTGTTTAAAATTTCTTTTATTTCAACAATTCTTTTTCCGACCGAAGCGTAAATACAAATATTTTCTTTCTGAGTTTGATTGACAATTGTCTTAATAAAAAATTGAGTTTTTCCAGTTTTGCGATCTCCGATCACTAACTCTCTTTGGCCTTTACCGATTGGGATAACAAGATCAACAAGCGAGACTCCAGTTTCAAGAGATTCTTTTATTGGAGTTCTTGAAAGTAAATTTGGAGGTGTTGTATCGATTTCTCTTATTGTTCCTGCAGGGCAGTTTTGATTATCTAAACAATGCCCGAGAGGATCCACTGTTTTTCCTAAAATTGCATTTGAAATATCAATTGATAAAGATTTATTTGTGCGAGCAACTTTTTGCCCAACTTTAATTGGAACATGGGACAAAACAAGAACTTCCGAATGTTCATTTGAGATAGAAATTGTCTGGCCTGTCTCTCCATTATCAAAAACAACAACTTCGTTTGGCTTTAAAGAAGGAAGGCCGCTTACGTAGACTATTGAATGCAACACTTCTTTTACTTCTCCGATTTCACCTGTTTCATTTAGATAATCTTGGTATTTTGGCATATTAGAAAGAGTTTAAAGTTTCGTTTATTAATTTATTTATGGAGCCATCAAAAAATTTTCCTTTATAGGAAAAGGTTGCTCCAGCGATAATTTTGGGATCCACTTTTATATCTAAAGCAATCTTATGATCTGTATTTTTTTGTAGCCAATTAGTTATTTTTTCAATTAAAATTTCTGACGGTTCTTTTGGAATTGTTATTTCTAAAAATTCAATTTTTTCAAGAAATTCTTTTATTTTTTTTATCACTTCTTCTTTGTTTTGACCTTCTGTTAATTTTGAAATTGTATCTGCAAATGTTTTTTTGATTTTATTTTTAAGAACAAAATCAAAATTTTCTTTTTCTTCATAAATCGACTTCTCGAGAAGATCTAAATCGTTTTCAATATTTAAAACGTCATCACGAGTTGATACAAAATTAATAATTTCAGAATAAATTTGATCGTTTTGCATTTTCTAAAGCCTTTAAAATAAGTTCGTCTTGTTTATTGTCATCAATAGAGCTTGAAACTATATCTGTAAATTTGCTTTTTAAGAGATCGTTTGCAGTTTTTCTAATTCTTTGAAATTCACTTGCTTTATATTTTTCAATTTCGTCTTTTGCGATATCGTATTCTGCAGAAACAGCTTTATCTTCTCCCCTTTTTTCTTCTATTAGATCTTCGACGGTTTTCCTTTTTATTGAGTTTGCAATATTTTTAGCATTCTTTTCTATAAGTTCTACTGCTTCTAAACTTGCTTTTTGAATTGCATCGTCTAATTTCTCACTTGTAATACGGCTTGTATCAAGGTTTATTTTTCGTTTTATTTCATTTTTTTCAATATTTAATTTAAGATTTGTGTACTTATCAAGCGTTTTTTTATATAGGAAAACTAGATACAAAACACAACCTAAAAGGACTGCAGTTATTAACATAAAAACTATAAATATAATTGACAAAATACTCATATTTTCAGCTTAATAGATTTTTGCCTGTCATGACAGGTGGAATTTCTAAACCTAATAATTTTAAAATTGTTGGAGATATATCAGCAAGGATTCCTTTTGGAATTTGTTTATTAGATCTAAATAAATTTTTACTTACAGCGATGAAAGGCACTGGATTTGTGGTGTGATCTGTGCTCATTTTCCCTTTGTCTGACGTAAAAAAGAAACTGCTTGAGTCATATCTAAGTTTTTGTTCAGCATTTCCATGATCTGCTGTAATCAATAACGTACCATTACAAACCATAACACTTTCGGCGATTTCTTTAAGGCATGCATCGACTGCTTTAATGGCTTTAATAGTTGCTTGTATATTTCCAGTATGCCCAACCATATCAGCATTTGCTATGTTCATAACAATAAATTTATACATGTCTTTGTTTAAAACTTTTTTAAATTCTTCGGTTAAAGAATAAACTGACATTTCCGGCTTTTTGTCATATGTTGGTACATGGGGAGAAGGAACAATTGCGACGTCTTCTCCTTCCTGCTTCTCTTCCCGAAGGCCGTCAAAGTAATAAGTTACAAAACGCTCTTTTTCGCTTTCTGCCATATGCATTTGTTCAATATTATTTTTTGAAAGAATAACAGACAAACAATCAGAAACTATTTCAGGCGGAAAGCCGATGTCATTTACTGGGATATTTTTTTGATATTGTGTCATTGTTACAAAATAAAGGTTTGATAATACCCCTCCTCTTGCAAATGGCTCTTTATCTAAAACAACTTCTTTATCTCCTTCGTGTTTATGTTCGTAATCAACAGCGTAAGGGTCAAATTCCCATGTTAAATTTGATTTTGTAAAATCTTTTATAACAAAAGACATCGTAAGCTGTCTTGGTCTATCAATTCTAAAATTAAAGAAGACCGCAGCGTCGTTATTTTCAACCAAACCGTTTTTGTTAATAATTGTTGGTACGATAAATTCATCAGTAATACCTGCAGCGTAGCTAGCCTTTAAGGCTTCGCTTGCTGAAGTTGCTGTTGGACCGATTGCTTTTACCATTGCCTCATAAGTTTTTTTAGTACGATCCCACCTTTTATCGCGGTCCATTGCATAATATCTTCCAGATATTGTTGCGATTTGGGCAGATTTTGTCTTATTAAGATAATCTTCGAGTTTTGTAACGACATTAATTCCCTCCTGTGGAGGTGCATCACGACCATCTGTGAATAAGTGAATATAAATAGGTCTTGTGTTATTTGTTTTTTGGAAAAATTCTAGTAGTGCATATAAATGATCTATAGATGAATGAACTTTTCCTGTACTTACAAGCCCCATGATATGAATTTTGGAATTATTTTTTTGTGCGTGGAATCCGGCATGATAAAAAGCTCTGTTCTCAAAAAAAGAACCATCCTGAATTGCTTTATTTATTTTTGGAAGATCTTGTAAGATTACACGCCCAGCTCCGATATTTAAATGACCTACTTCAGTATTTCCCACTTCATTTGCCGGTAAACCAACAGATTCTCCTGATGCTAAAAGTTCTGAATGCGGGTAGTTTGCAAGTAGATTGTTATAGTTATCTGGATTTGCAAGAGTAATTGCATTTCCATCTGATGCCGGAGCTATTCCCCATCCGTCAAGTATGACTAGAACAACCGGATTTGTTTTTCCGGCATTTACTTTTACTTTTGGTTTTGAAAAAAGACTAAAAAACATTTATTAAATAATTAAAACTAGATAAGCTGCAACTAGGCCTACAAGAACAATCGCAATCATGACTGCGACGTTTATAATAACGCTTGCCTGAATACGGATTCCTGCCAAAGGATTTCTTCCGATTGCTTCAACTCCCGTTTTTGCAATACGGCCAAAGTAGACAAATCCTATGACAAATGATGAAATAACAAGAATTGAGGCGAGAATGTAACGAAGGGCAGAAATAGGACTTATACCCAAACCTGCAAGGCCGTTTTGTAAAAGAGAAACTAAATTTGTTCTTGCATTTAAATTTAAATCTGTTCGCGGATGGATATTTAAACTTGCTTGAATGGTTCCAATCGCATTTTTGTCAGTAGAATTGTAATCCTGAAGAGCTGTTCCAATCACAAAACCAGGATTAATTGATAACTCTGCCACTCCCGGAATTTTAGAGCTTGTTAAGAAATCTCCCTTTTTAATTTCTCCATTTATAGAAGAAACTCGAAGAGGAACTTCACCTCTTGAAACTACTGTTTGAGAATTAGTTAAGTCTACTATTTGTACATCTGCTGAAGGATTGGAGTCTACAACCCCATACATAGAAGAGTCGTATTCATTTTGACAGAGAATATAGCCTGATGATCCCGAACAAATTATGTCTCCGTCTTGGATATTATTACCACTAACAGAAATTGAAGAACCCACATCTGTAAAAGATTGTGTCTGAGCAAAAACATTATTTGTACTTAAAATTCCTAATATAAATATTACTAATAAAATTTTTTTGGGCATGGCGTATTAAGTAATACTACTTATTACCAAAACACTGGTCAATACCCTATCGAAAAAAATAAGTTGCTTATTGACAAGCTACTTTAATAAATGTCTTAATGTATATACAAAATCTTGGACAATGTCTAAATTTTTGAAGCTAATATAAAAATATTTAAATACTATGAGTAAACTGCCCCGAAATAAATATATCTCCATTAATGAAGCTGCAATAAAACTTGGAGTATCTACTAAAACCTTAAGAAGATGGGAAGTTGCTGGAAAACTTATTGCAGTAAGAACTAATGGCGGCCACAGAAGATATGAAATTTCAAAACTTACAGAGTTAAAGATAAATGGTTTTAAGACGCCAAGAAAAGAATATATAAAGAAAATTGTTGTTAATCAAACTGTTAGTGATACCCCGAAAATAATTAAGATAGATAATATAGTAGAACCTCTTAAAATAAACCCTAATATCATCACTGAAGCATTACCTACTCCAATAGATATATATAATGCCCCAACGCTTGCACCTCAGCAAAAAAATATTCTAAAAATAGTTGGTTTTTCTTTTTTTGGTTTTATTTTGATTGCAGGAGTATTTAAAATTTCTCCCGCAGTAATCTCCGCAACGAACTTATTCAAAGCTAATGCGGATAATATTGCGGTAAATTACTTTCCAGGTATGCCTGGTGCTGTTAAAAGTTTTTTAAGCTCCAGGAATAATAATTTTGCGGATAATAAAGATGTGGCCTCAAAATTTGGACAAAATGTCCAAGTTTTGGCAGCAGAGACAAAAGCTAATGTCCCGGTTTTTAATGTAAACATTGAGTCTTCTTTTAAACAAGTTGCGGATTTTGTAAAGGGTTTAACATCAACCGATGTTTCAACTGGAACGCTGGAAGCATCAGACAATGCAACTTTTGCAAAAAATGTTGATATATCAGGCGATTTGACTTCATCAAGTGCAACATTTAATTTATTACCAAAAAACGTAACATCTCTTAATATCGGACTTACCTCAACTACAACAAGTATTTCAGCAACAACCGGTACTACTACTATTAATAATGATTTAAATGTTAAAGGTGCCACCGCTCTTTCTGGTGCTCTTAATGTCGGTGGTAAGATTACAGGAAGCGGAGATTTAGCAATTTCGGGAGCAAGCGTATTGTCTGGAGCTTTAAATGTTTCTGGAGTGACGACACTTGCATCAGACCTCTCAGCGGCAGGAAACGCAACATTTGGCAATATTACTAAAGTTAATGGAGTGACTTATTCATTTCCTACAACTCAAGGAGCAGGCGGATCTACGTTAACTAATGACGGTTCGGGAAATCTCAGTTGGGTTAGCGGAAGTGGCAGTGGAACAATCGGTTTTTGGACAAGAACTGGAACAATATTAACACCAGCTACTGAAGGAGACACAATAGCAACTACCGGACAAATTGGAGCAGGAACAACAACACCAAGCTACCAGCTTGATATACAAAACCCAATTTCAGCCAACAACGGTATTCTTGCCAACTTTGCTTTATCAAATTCAAATACCGGAGCTGGAATCATTACAAACGGTATAAACGTATCTGCAACCGGGTCTATTCCAGCGAGCGGAACTAATACGAATAACCTTATTAATCTTTCAGCAATAACTGCTGGAAGTAATACTTTTAATGGAATAAATTTTGGTTCAGGTTTATCAAACTATATAAATAGTACAAATTTCATTGTCACTGCCGCTGGAGCAGAGACCCTTAATTCTTCTTTGGTTGCAGTTGGAGTAAATGCCCAAAGCGGACTTCTTCAAGGCACAGGTGGACTAACTTTAACTGGGACAACAAATATAAATAGTACAGGAGTTGCAAATACTACTGTTGGTAATACAAGTGGAACGCTTGCTTTATCTTCTAACGCTTTTAACCTTGATACTTCAGGAAATATAACAGGAGTTCCAAGCTTAGATACAATCAACGTTTCATCTACTGCCTTAACATTTGCAGGAGCTGGAACAATTGATTCAGGAACAGCAAACGCTCTCAATCTTGGGACGGGAAATAACGCAAAAACCATAAACATTGGAACAGGAAATGCTGGCAATATTATTAATATAGGAACAAATGATACAACCGCTGATGCAATTAATATTGCAAGCGCAAAAGACACCACTACACTTGCAGGCAACATTAGTCTTACTAATTTATCACTTGGCACTGGAAGTGCTTTGTGTTTAGATGGATCAAACAATTTAGTAACATGTACTACTGGAACAGGCGGTATTTCTGGAAGCGGTGCAAGCGGACAAATTGCATATTATAACGGGGCAAGTAGCATTACAGGGAATAATAGTTTTTTCTGGAATACGGCAACCACACAGCTCGGAATCGGAACAAATTCAACAACAGCTGGAGTTACTATTGCTGAAAATAGCGGTGACTTAATTGATGCTGGAACAACATCAAGCACTAAATTTACTCTTGATAATTCTGGAAACATTTTAGTTTCTCCTTCAACAAGATATGATACATTAACTTCCGGAACTCTTGGCGTCGGAACAACAAACGCCACAACAGTAAACGTAGGAAACCTGAGCTCAACTACAAATTTAATTGGGGCAACAAATATTAATACAACAGGAAGCGGAAATACAACGATCGGCAACGGAAGCGGAACTGTGGCTTTAAATCTGGGATCTGATGCAACTGGAGATATTTATTACAGAAATTCCGGTGGAACCTTAAGTAGACTAGGGATTGGATCGTCAGGACAAACATTAACAGTTTCAGCTGGAATCCCAAGCTGGGTTGGAGGCTCTGGAGGGACTGGAAGCTCGGGTTTTTGGAGTAGGACATCAGGGGGTGTTTTATCACCTGCAACAGCAACAGATACATTCAATCTAGCTCCTAATACAACAAACGGAACTGGAGTGAACGCTGGATTTAATTTGCAAGCAAACTCATTAACAAGTGGAAACGCTGTTGACATATCAAGCAGCTCAATAACAAGCGGTAATTTATTATCACTTTCTTCTACTTCAACGGCTTTTACATCTGGAGCAATTGCAAACCTCAGCTGGTCACCAAGTGCTTCAACAACTGCAACTGGAGATTTATTAAAACTTAATGTTGGTTCTAATGGAATTTTAGGTAATATTCTTGATGTACAAAATAATGGTTCAACTATATTTGGAGTGAGCCAAACTCAAATAATAGCTGCTCTTCCAACACAGTTCACTGCAGCTGGAGATGTTGGATTTGCATACGATGTTAATTTTACAAATCCGGTTGCAAGTAATATCAAGTCCAGTTCTAATCTTAATATTGCTGCTGGCGAAACATTTAATTCATCAGATCTGACTTTGACAACATATAATGCCGGAAATATTTTACTAAATACAGGTACAAGCTCGACAGGAAACGGGAAAGTTGGAATTGGGCCGTCAGTTACCCCCACTTCCTTACTTACAGTAAACAATGCAAATGAATTATCAAACATAGGACAATCATTAGCTTTATTTAATCAGACTGAAAATCAAGATATTATGACCGCCAGCAATTCAGGGACAACAAGATGGACACTTGGATATCAAGGAAATATAACGGGAACTGCGGTAAATACCAGCGGCAACAGCTATAGTTACACGAATACAGCACTTAATACAACAAGCGCAAATCTTCAGGCACTGGCATTTACAAATGCTGCATCAAGCGGAAGCATAACAGTAAGCGGAGAAAATATAACTGCAACAGGAACTGCAACTTCTGGAACAAACACTAACAATCTAGTAAATTTAAGTGTTGCAGCTGCGGCAAGTAATAACACATTTAATGGTATTAATTTTGGAAGCAATTTAACTAACTATATAAATGGAACAAATTGGGTGGTAACAGCAGCAGGAAATGAAACGATAGCAGGAATAAATGTCACAGGACTTACAGCAAACTCAGCTGTATATACTGATGGAAGCAAGAATTTAACAACATCAGCCCCAAGCTCTGGAGCTCTTGGATATTGGACTAGAACAGGAACTACACTCTCACCTACTACAAGCGGTGATGCTGTGACAACTTCTGGAAATATTTCTACAACTGGGTCAGGAACTATAACTAGCGCGTCAGATCTGGCGGTTAACGGATCAAATTTCACAAGTAGTTCAAGCTCGTTTAACCTACTGAATTCAACCCCAACAACTATTAATTTTGGGGGAAATGCTACAACTGCACTTAATATCGGCAATGGAAATAGTGCCTACACTGCAATAAACTTTGGAAGTGGAACCGGAGGCAATACAATTGGTATTGGAAATGGAGCTAACACAGGAGCGCAAACGATTAATATCGCTGCTGGAGCAGCAGGGGCAAATTCAACAGTAAATATTTTATCAGGAATTGCAACTTCCGGGACACAGACACTTAATCTTGGAACAGGAGCTTCTGCAAAAACAGTAAACATCGGTAATTCAACAGGCGCGACAGCACTGAATTTCACAAGCGGTACAGGAGCTCAAACATTTGCATCAAGTGTTGTAACTGGCACGACAACCTCTGGAGCATTTGCATTCAATGCAAACTCTTTGACAACTGGCGATGGACTTTATCTTAATTCGTCTAGCATAACAACAGGCAATCTGCTAAATATCACATCTACCTCCACTGCTTTCACTTCAGGTAATTTGGCAAGCATTTATTGGAACCCAGGATCTTCTACTACTGCAACTGGAGATTTATTAAAACTTAATGTTGGTTCTAATGGAATTTTAGGTAATATTCTTGATGTACAAAATAATGGTTCAACTATATTTGGAGTAAGCCAAACTCAAATTTCAAATAATTTACCAGTTTCATTTAATGCTCCTGGAGATATTGTTGATGCATATGACTTTTCATTTACGAATCCAGTTTCAAGCAACATAAAATCTTCTGCTCCGCTTACTATTGCAGCTGGCGAAATATTTAATTCTTCTAATTTGACTTTAACTACATATAATCTTGGAAATATATTATTAAATAGTGGAACAAGTACGGGTGGAAACGGACTTGTTGGAATTGGCCCTTCAGTATCTCCTACTTCACTTTTAACAGTTGATAATACCAATGAATTGTCGACAATCGGCCAATCTCTTGTACTTCTTAATCAAACAGAAAGCCAAGATATTTTAACAGCAAGCAATTCAGGAACAACAAGATTTAAGATAAATTCTGCTGGAAACACATTTACAACTCTAAGAAGTACAGGAACTGCAGCACTTTGTCATACTACAAACGGAGCAGGATTTGATGAAATAACAGATTGTTCTGGAACTCCAGCTGCAGATTATGCTGAGTTTTATCCAACAGACGGAAGCGTTGATTATGGCGATATCGTTGCTCCAAGCAGCCAAACCGTAACAACTAAAGTAAGCGACGGTCAAGGAGGAATAATTACCGGACAAACACAGCAAACTTCAGTTTTAACAAAGTCTAGTTTAGCTTATCAAGGAAATGTGATCGGAATAGTATCGAATAACTATAATGACTTTACATCAACCGGATACAATATAGTTGATCCTTCAAATAATCCAAAGCCAGTTGCTCTTAATGGACGTGTTCCCGTAAAAATTGCAACAGATTCTCCTGAGATTGCTCCAGGAGATTATCTTACAACTAGCGATCAACCTGGACGCGCAACTAAAGCTACACAAGCCGGAAGAGTTATTGGTATGGCACTTGAAAACTGGAGCTCTTCAAGCGGCAAAGATACAGTATTGGTTTTTGTAAATAATACCTGGTACGATCCTAACGCTGATGCAATCGCTGCAACAGGAAGCGCACAACTAAACAACATTGCATTAATGCTTCAAGATAGCTTTACAGCAAGCGATAGCGGAATTATTGCAAACTTACACGAGCTTGATACTGCAAAATTGAATGTACTTGGAGATACGACTTTGGGAGATACAGTTGTAAACGGCAAGCTTAATGTTGGCGGATTGACATTTGATGATACTAATCAATCAATAAATGCAATAGGCGTTTTGAAAATTCAAGACTTAGCTTTGGGAAATGTTGAATTTATGAACGGACTGATAACTTTTGATACAAACGGAAATGCAAAGTTCCAATCTGTTACTGCTAATAAATATAATGTTGCTGGAACATCGGCTGGAACAGGCACAATTACAGCTGGAGCAACAAATGTTATTATTAATACTAATGCTGTTAACAACAGCTCTTTAATCTTTGTAACCGCAAGCACAGCAACAAGCAAGGTTTTAGCGGTAACAACAAAGGTTCAAGGAACAAGTTTTACAGTTTCGATTCCGACAGCAGACATCAATAATATTAATTTCAATTGGTGGATTGTTGACAAACAATAATGAAAAAACTTTTCAAAAGAAAACCAAAATTATTTTACGGACTTATACTATTTATAGTAGTTATATCTTTAGTTGGAATAAAACTTTGGGCGGGTAAACCAGTACAAGGAGCATGGTTTGATACCAAGTGGGCTTTTCGACAACGCTTCCCTATTTCCAATACCTCCGGTGCAACACAAACAAATTTTCAGACGCAAATAACATTAGACACTTCAACATTAATAAGTGCAGGGAAAATGCTTTCGACTTGTAACGATTTGCGAATTACAAATGCAACTGGAAAACAACTTCCTTTTTGGATAGAGCCAACTACATGCAATACAGCTTCAACTTTAATCTGGATAAATGTTGATTCGATTCCAACAACAGGAGCTGATGTTTATTTATATTATGGAAATCCATCTGCAAGCCCTGCAGGGTATACAACTAACCAAGTTTTTATTACAGATATGAATCAAGCTGTTGCGGGTTGGCCTTTGGATGATACAACCACTACCCAAAGTTATGCGAGAGCAGTGAATGGTGCGACTAGTACAGGAAGAAATTTAGTTTTAAACGGAACTTTTGATAGCAGCTCAAGTTGGAACTTTAATGGGACAGGTTGGACTATTTCTGGTGGGATGGGAGTGGCTACAAACGCACAAACTACTGACCTTACTTATCAAAATGTTCCTTTGGTAGCTGGAAGAAGTTATCAAATCACTTATACCATTTCTGGTTATACCTCAGGAAGTGTCAGGGTTCTCGCAGGAAATGGTGGCTTTGGAACGATGCGCTCAGCAAATGGAACATACACTGAAAATATTATTGCAGCCGGAGCTTTATATGTGGGATTCCAAATTCCAGTGAATGGAACAACCCTAAATATTGATAACGTTTCAGTTACTGAAGTAAACATTCCCTCTTCTACTGCAACACCAACACAATTACTTACTGATGGAAATATGGAAGCAAGTGGGACGGGGGCGTGGACAGCAGGCGGAAGCGCAACACTTTCGAAACAAACAGGGACTTCCCATGGAGGAACACAAATTTTAAGAATCACTGCAACCGGTGGTACAAATCCTAATGCTTCTCAGAATATTCTTTCTAACAATACTGTTTACAGGGTTTATGGATATGCAAGAAGTGATGGGAATATTGCACCTAAAGTTTATTTGGGAAGTAATCTTATGTGGACTGGAACAACATCGGCAACCTGGCAACCGTTTGACTTTGTAGGTTTAACTTCTACGGGTAATAGTACTTTTTATCTGCTTCAATCAAGCAGTATAAATGGCCAATATGTAGAATTTGACGACGTAACAGTTTCCCTTGATACAGGCATAAGAAGTGATTCTATTTTATCTACACTTGATGGAGATATGGAACAGTCTGGGACTTCTTACTGGAGCACATTAAATGGCGCTACGATCTCGAAAGATGCCAGCAGTCCACATGGCGGAACTCAATCTTTAAAGATAGTCAGCTCTGGCGCCTCAAGCCAGAATGTATACCAGACTTACCTATCTAGCGTTGCAGGAAAAACTTATCGAATTACTGGGTACGCAAGAGGAGATGGAACTGCTGTTCCTCAAATTCTTTTACCAAACGGAGCTGCTTTGTGGACCGGAACAAATTCAAGTTCTTGGCAATCATTTGATGCAACGTATGTATATGTAGCTGCTTCTCCATACGGATCTCCAATTTTAAGGCCTCAAAATACTGCTCCTAACGGCGATTATGTTGAATTTGATGATATTATCATTAACGAAGTCGATCCTCTAGTTGGAATCCCTACAAACGGAGTAACTCTTGGAGCTAGTGCAAACGGCCATCTCACTAATGCATATTCTTTTGATGGCACAAATGATAATGTGAATATTTATTCAGGAAGCTTAAATTCTGTCTTTAATCCTTCTGAAGGAACAATTGTGGCATGGGCAAAAGTAAGTGGAGCTGGAGTGTGGACAGATGGAACTCAGAGAGTGATTGTGAGAATTGGCCGTGTGGATGGAAATAATAATTTAACTATTTCCAAAAGCGCGTCATCTAATACACTTACGGCTTCTTATGTTGCTGGAGGGTCAAATTTAACTGCTAATACAACTACTTCAACAAGCGGATGGTTTATGGTTACACTAAGCTGGTCTAAGAGCAGTGACCAGGTTAAACTTTATTTAAACGGCACGCAATCAGGATCGACTTTGACAGGAGTTGGTACATGGAGCGGAAATTTTCAAAGCGTTAACTCAGTTATTGGAGATGCAAGTACAACACCCGGTTTTCCATGGAGCGGGCTCATTAATGATGTACGAATTTATAATTACGCATTAACACCGGCCCAGATTGCCGCACAATACAACGCATCTTATGACACACAAAACTACACAACTGCAAACGATACAGGACACGAATTGGTGCGAGAGTACAATACAAACATTACAGTTGGAGCGGCTGCAACAGAAGAAGTTGGGCAAGCTTCAATATTAAACTGGCATTTGGACGAAGGAAATGGAACAACTGCAAACGATGCAAGCACAAATGCAAATAACGGAACTTTAGCTGGCACTACTCCACCATCCTGGCAAACTGAAAATAATTGTGTAATTGGTAAATGTTTGCTTTTTGACGGACAGAGCTCAAAAATAACTGGAACAAAGGCAGCTAATAATTTGCAAACTGTAGCTTTCTGGATTTATCCAACTGATATAACAAGCCGCGGGATTATGAACTTAGACGGCGGAACTCACAAAATATCTTTGAGTTCGTCTGGAATTGTAACTGCTACAGGCTGGTCTTCTCCAACATATTATGTAAATGGTATTGCAACAACAAATCCTGTTTTATCCTTAAATCAATGGCAGTATGTGGAAATTACAACAGCAACACCTTTCTCTACTTCAAGCTCTTTTACAGTCGGGACTGACGGGAGCACTTTTACACAAGGATATTTGGATGAAATAAAATTTTATAATTATGCAAGAAGTGCTGCACAGGCACTTGCGAATTACAATTCTGTCGGAAATTTGATTGGAGCTGCAAGACAATACGGACCAAACGGATTAATTGCAAACTGGGGGCTACAAGATACAACTTCTACACAAAGTTATGCAAGTGTAAGCAATGCAGGACAAAGTACTGGACGTAATATAGCTGTTGACGGAGACATGGAAGCCTCAGATACAAGTGCGTGGACAAATGCAGGTTCTGGAGCAGCTTTTACCAAAGATACAACTAATCCTCATGCTGGATCTAGAGATTTGAGAATTACTTGGGTGTCAGGATCTAATCCTTTGGCACAGTTAGTTAGCAATCCAATAGTAATTGGCAGATCATATCGAGTTCGCGGATGGTTTAAATCAGACGGTTCTCATACTTCTGGAGTCTATGACAACTCCACTCCTTTAGCTGTTTCAACTACTGGAGGTTCCTGGGAATCTTTTGATATTACTTATGTTGCCACTACCACAGGTTTACGTTTTCGTGTCAACACTAGCTCTGCTGGATATGCCGATTTTGATGATATTACAGTTCAGGAAGTTAATATTCCTTCTTCTGCAACAACACCAGCTCAACTACTTACTGATGGAAATATGGAAACTTCTGGAACTGCTGCATGGACAGCAGGTTTTTCAGCAACTTTATCAAAACAAACAAACAACCCTCATAGTGGTGCTCTAGTATTAAGAGTAGCTTCAAATGGCTCGCTTCAAGGGTATGCGGGTCAGAATATTCTTACGGTAGGAAATGTCTATCGTATTTATGGTTATGCAAGAAGTGATGGAACCGCTATTCCCAAAATTGCAGGAAACTCTGTAACATATTGGGGCTCTGGAACAAATTCAACAACCTGGCAACCTTTTGATGTTGTGTTAGTAGCTAGTAGTGGATCCTTATTGGCTCTCCAAAATCAGACCACAAGTGGCTATGTTGAGTTTGATGATGTGACAGTTTCACTTGATACTGGAATAAGATCTGATTCTATTTTGTCTACTCTTGATGGAGATATGGAACAAAGTGGAACGAGCTACTGGACAGCTGCAAACGCTGCTACGCTTTCAAAAGATTCATCTGCTTCTCATGGTGGAACTCAAGCTTTAGAAATCTTATGTACTGGCACAGGAAATCCTGCTGCGAGGCAAACGCCACTTTTAACTGGCAAAACCTACAGGTTGACTGGCTGGGCAAAAGGCGATGGTACAGTTGGCCCATCAGTCGTTGTTGCTTCAGGTGCAATTTGGACTGGAACAGCTTCGACTTCGTGGCAATTTTTTGATGTAAGTTGGATTGCAACTTCTAATTTAATCAGTCTTGTCGCTGCTACTTCTAGCAGTGGTAAATTTGTGGAATTTGACGATCTTACATTAACTGAAATTTCACCTCTTTCTGGAATAAATACAAACGGAGTAACTGTAGGAGCTGCTGCAAACGGACATTTAACTAATGCATATAGTTTTGATGGGACAAATGATTTTGTAAATATTTATTCAGGAAGTTTGAATAGCGCCTTTAATTCAAGTGAGGGCACACTTATTGCGTGGGCTAAAGTGAATGGAAGTGGAGTTTGGACAGATGGCTCAGTTAGGAGAATTGTTAGTTTGTCAGTTGACGGCAGCAATCTCATTTCATTGGCAAAATCAAATGCAAATAACACGCTTATTATGCAATATTATGCTGGTGGTACAGCTTCTTATGTCTCTAACGGTTCTGACCCAAGTGGTTGGTTTCAAATTGCTATTACCTGGAGTAAGTCAACCGATCAAGCAAAAGGTTACCTTAACGGCACCCAACAAGGGGCGACGATGACAAATTTGGGTACATGGGCAGGAAACCTTACTTCTAGCAGAGTCACTATTGGAGCCGACACGACTTCAGGTTCCAATCCATGGTCTGGCCTCATCAACGACGTCCGTCTTTATAACCGCGCTTTATCCCCTGCTGAAATTTCACAGCTTTATAACTATGCTCCAGGGCCTGTTGCTTACTGGAAGATGGATGAAGGCACTGGAACAAATGTCAATGATTCATCAGGAAATGGGAATACTGGAACATGGAATGGAACTTTAGGGAGTCAATGGGCTAGTGGAAAATATGGAAAAGGAGGAAACTTTAATGGGACTGATAATTATGTTTCTGTCTCAAGTTCAAATACTTTGGGTCCCACTGCAATTACTATGGCAGCTTGGGTAAAATTACCGTCGGGTTTTGCTTCAAATGGTGATGTAATAAACAGAGGAGATAATAGTGGTTACAGAATGCAAATCACGGCGGGAAAAACAGTTGCTTTTGATGATCGTGGAGCTACCAATCAGGTTAATCCATCCACGACCTTAACTACTGGAGTTTGGAATCATATAGAAATGGTTGGTGATTCTTCTGGCCTAAAAGTTTATTTAAATGGGGTATTGATTGGAAGCAATTCTACAGCCTATGGAGGAACAAATACAGGAAATCTCTTAATAGGTAGCCGTTTTACCAGTTCTGGATATTTGCCAGCAGTTATTGATGATGTGAAAATTTATAATTATGCAAGAACTCCTCAACAAATTTTAGATGATATGAATGGCGGACAAAACGCAAACAATTTGTCTGCGCAAGGAAATAGTTTGCCCAAACCTTTGGACTATTGGAAATTTAATGAAGGTTATGGAACAACAGCAAACAACTCTGGAGTTAACTCAACGGAAACTGGAACATTAAATAGCGCAACATGGTTGCTTAATAATAATTGCAAAGCTAATAATTGTGTAAATATATCTGCAAGTACTAATAATGTTTCTTTTGGAGATGTTAGTTATATTGATTCTCTAACTGGTTTTTCAACTGACTTTTGGGTAAATCCGCAGGTTTTGGGTACTTCTAAGATGATACTTTCAAAAGCGAACACTAGTTCGCAGCGAGTTTTCGCAATCGAGACAGATCCCTCTACTAATAGTGAAATAAGAGTATTTGTTTCATCAAGTGCTTCTGATACAAGTAATTTCTGCAAAACAACTGGACTTGGACTAACTACTGGAACTTGGCAGCATTTAGCAATTGTTTATGATGGCACTGGACCTACTATTACTGTATATAAAAACGGAAATCCTATTACCTGTACTGTAACCGGCACTATTCCCTCTTCTTTAGTTTCAGGAACTACAAGCAATTTGAAACTTGGGCAGGGAGATGATTCAACGCCAACTGCACTTCTTGCATATTATGATGATCTTAAAATTTATAATACTGCCCTATCACAATCGCAAATATTATTAGATCAAAACGGCGGACAAGCTGAAGACTTTGGAACAAGAAGCGCGCCTGAAGCAAATCAATTAACAGATACTGCTGGAAACCCACCAGTTGCTTACTGGAATTTTGATGAAGGAACTGGATCCACCGTCAATGATTCCAGCGGAAATTCTAACACAGGCACTTGGCAAGGAACACTAGGAAATCAGTGGGCAACAGGCAAATATGGTAAAGGAGGAAATTTTAATGGAAGCGATAATTATGTAAGCACTAACACTTCTACAAGTACCACTACTATGCCAAATTTTACAAGTGAGGCTTGGTTTAAAACAGGAACTGCTTCTGGACACGATATAATTTCACTTGGTGGAACTCAAACAGGGACAGACAATAGTCATTCGAGAGATTTATACATGGGTGCTGACGGAAAAATTTATTTTGGAATTGCAGACGGTGGATCAAATATTTATACAGTAAATTCACTCTCAACTCTTAATGATGGCAAGTGGCATTTTGCAGTTGGAACTTATACGAGCTCTACTAAGGCAATAGCTCTTTATATTGACGGAGTATCGCAAGGAACCACAAATGACACAGGTGAATCAAGTTTTTCAGGCTGGTGGCGTATTGGAAGTTATAGGTTAACAGCTTGGACGCAAGCTTCGGATGGTTATTTCACAGGTCAAATTGACGACGTCAAAATCTACAATTACGCCCGAACTCAAGCTCAAATTGCATATGATTATAACCGTGGGGCGCCAGTTGGATGGTGGAAATTTGATGAATGCCAGGGAACTACAGCTAATGATTCATCCGGGAACAGAAACACAGGAACAATAACAATTGGAGGAAGCGGAACTCAAACTTCTGCAGGAACCTGCAACACAAGCGGAACTGCCTGGGGAAACGGTGTCGTCGGAAAGTTTGATTCTTCCCTTAATTTTGATGGAACTGACGATTATGTCAACACTAATTCTACCTTTAGTTCAATTTTCCAAAACAGTTACAGTATTTCCTTCTGGATGAAGCCAAGTAATGGACATCCTGCAGGCATTCAAAGCATGTTTGGGAATGCTGAAAGTGTAAGTTGTGGAGGAAACCCATGTATTGTCAAATCGTTCTTAAACGGTGATGGAACAATTGAATTTCAGTTTCAACCGGGGGGAGCTACTACTGCTGATGCAAAGACAAATAATGCTATTTTTGCAAGTGGACAAGGAAACTGGACACATGTAACAATTGTTGCCAATTCTACAATCAATGGTATTGGAGGAATTTTGATTTATATTAATGGACAACTTGCAACATTAAATGCAACAAATAACGGAAGTACTGCTAGTGTTACTTTTTCTGGTTATACTGCTATTAATAAACTATTCCTTGGAGCCCGTGATAGTGGAACTGCTAGCCAACTTTTTAGTGGCCAAATTGATGATGTCAGAATTTATAACTATGCCCTATCACTTACACAGGTGCAAAAACTTTATAATGACGGATTTAGCACTTTTTACGGACCTAGCACAGGTACTCCATAAGAGATAGAATGAATATATTTAATAAATGAAAAAAGGGCTGAAAATTTTACGACTCAAATTTTCAAAATATTACAGACAAAGACCTAAACTTTTTTTTGGGACGATTTTACTTGTCACTATTTTACTTTTGGTGGGGATTAAACTTTGGGCGGGAGGCCTGGTAAAAGGTGCCTGGTTTGATAACAACTGGGCTTACAGACAAAGAGTTGATATAACTGTTTCTTCAAATTCAAGCGATGTAAAGAATCTTGAAACTTTGATGACAATTAACACATCAAGCCTAGTTTCTGCCGGCAAATTGCAAAGTTCGTGTCAAGATTTACGGTTTACAAACATACATGGCGATTCTTTACATTATTATATTGATTCAGGGTGCAATACTTCTACCACAAAAGTTTGGGTGATGGTTGATCTTGTTCCTAAAAATACCACTACTTATTCGCTTTATATGTATTATGGAAATCCGACAGCAACTGCGGGATCAAGTTCGACTTTTTTTGATAATGTTGTTCATTTGATGGGCTATTGGACTATGAACGAATCCAGCTGGAACGGAACTGCTGGAGAGGTAAAAGATTCCAGTGTTACGGGAGGAAACGGCGGTGGGCTCTGTACAGGAACAGGATGCTCAATACCTTCTACAACCACTGGAGAATATGGTAATGCCGCAAGCTTTGCAACAAGCGGCACAACAAATGAGCAATATGCTCTTATTCCTGATAATAATTTTATAAATATTACTGGCGATTTTACAATTGAGATGTGGATTAATCCTGCAAGCTCTAGCCAGAATGCAAATAACGACATTCTTCGTAAAGAATCTACGAATAACGGATTTGGTATTGAGGCCACTGGAAGTAATTTAACTTATGTCGCTGGATGGAAAAATGGAGCAACTAATAATTGTTATACCACTAACACTTTTAGCTTAAGTGCGAGTACATGGCAACATCTTGTGATTACAAAAAGCGGAACAACAAGAACTGTTTATATAAATGGGGCAATTCAGGGAGGTGCAACCTGTACTGGAACAAACGCAACAATTTCTTCAAGCAATGGAGCTGCGCTTAATATTGGAGGCTGGTCTTTACAAACCACACGAGGATTTAACGGAAAAATTGATGATGTTAAACTTTATAATACAGCAAGAAGCGCAGCTCAAATATCGGCTGATTATACAAATACAAGCTGCGGGGGCTTAGCGTGCGCCATTGCCAGTTCAACTGTGCCGGTTACAACTCCGACTACTTCGTTTGCCTCAGAAGAAGTCACTCCTGGAGCAATTCTAACTTATAAGTTTGATGAAAATATGGGAACGACAGCAAACGATTCAACAGCAAATGCAAATAACGGGACACTTGGCGGGACAACTCCCCCATCCTGGCAAACTTCAGATCAGTGTGTTAGTAACACTTGTTTATTCTTTGATGGCCAAAGCTCAATTGTGACGGGTAGTAAAGTCGCTACCGGAATCAAATCTATCTCTTTTTGGATCAGGCCAAGTAATATCGGCAAACAAGGGATTCTTAATCTAGATGGCGGGACACATAAGGTTTCCACTAATGAGTCTGGAGTAATCAGCGCCACTGGTTTTAGTTCACCGACTTACTATATTAACGGCACGGTTACTACCACTCCAACTCTGACTTTAGGACAATGGAACTATGTCACGATTACCACTGGCACCAGTTTTAATTCAACTTCCAGTTTTACGCTGGGAACTGATGGAGTCACTTTTGCAGGCGGGTATGTAGACGAAGTGCAATTTTATAATTATGTGCGAACTGCAGCTCAAGTGCAATCTGGATATAATCTGGGGGCTTCGGCGATTAAGCTAAATCCAACTGTTCCTTTGAACAGTTTAGTTGCTTCTTGGCCGCTGGATGACACCACCAGCACCCAAAGTTATGCCAGAGCGGTGACGCCAGGAGCTGGTACAGGAAGAAATATCGTTCTAAATGGAGGATTTGATAGTACTTCTAATTGGTTACTAGGCACAGGCTGGACTATTGCAAATGGAGTTGCGCATCAAGATGGTACAGGAAGTGCTGCCTCACCTATGTATGAAGTTCCAAGTTTGGTAGCTGGTAAAGCATATAAGATTACTTATACAATTTCAAATTATGGAGGCACAGGATCTATCAACTCACAAGTTGGTTCAGGCGCCGCCAGCTCTCCTCATTCAGGTAATGGTACATATACTGATACTTTAATTGCTCCAACTAATCCTTATCTAGGGATAAATGTTTGGACATCAGGATTTGTTGGCGACATTGATAATGTTTCAGTTCAAGAGATTAACATTCCTGCCTCTACTGCCACCCCTACCCAACTCCTGACTGATGGAAATATGGAAGCAAGTGGCACGGGGGCGTGGACTGCAAACAATGCTGCCACATTAAGCAAACAAACAACAAATCCTCACAGCGGAAGTCAATTGTTAAGAGTTGCAAGAAGCACAACTAACCTTGCTTATGCCTCTCAAACAATACTTACAACAGGGCAGGTCTACAGAATCTATGGGTATATGAGAAGCGATGGGACAGCTACACCTCAAATTGCTCAAAGCGGTAGCAATATTGTTGTTGGGACTGCGTCAACAACTTGGCAGCCGTTTGATGCTGTTTTTGTAGCCACGGGTAATTTCATACAATTAATTAATCAAGC
Organism: Patescibacteria group bacterium; assembly: GCA_035549555.1. NCBI lineage: Bacteria > Patescibacteria group bacterium. Next base: position 18,339 of record DASZQR010000010.1, on the reverse strand, counting down.
GTCCTCAGGTACACCTTATGTTGAATTTGATGACGTGACTGTTTCTCTTGATACAGGAGTAAGATCTGACTCTATTCTTTCAACTCTTGATGGAGATATGGAACAGAGTGGAACGAGTTACTGGACAGTTGGAAACGCAGCTACACTGTCCAAGGATTCTTCTGCACCTCACGGAGGAACGAATGCTTTGAAAGTTGCAAATAGCGGATCTTCTAGTCCTGAAGCTATTGAACTTGTGTTGGTCGCAGGAAAAACATACCACTTAACCGGCTGGGCAAAAGGAGATGGTACTGCAATACCAAGAGTATTAGATGGAACAGCTACTGCAAGATTTACTGGTACAACTTCCACATCATGGCAGCAGATTGATACAACATTTATTAATTCTACCGGTGCAAGTATGTATTTAACGGCTACTGGAGGAACAACTGGAAATTATGCAGAATTTGATGATATTACAGTTCAGGAAATTTCCCCCCTTTCTGGTCTCAACACCAATGGTGTGACTGTGGGGGCAGCTGCAAATGGCCACCTCACCAATGCATATTCTTTTGATGGCACAAATGATAATGTGAATATTTATTCAGGGAGTTTGAATTCAATCTTTAACAATGATCAAGGAACTTTAGTTGCTTGGGCGAAGTTTACTGGTACATGGTCTGAAGCTGCTGAACGCTATGTTGCTATCATGCAGACAAATGGTTCAAATGCAGTCGGCATTGAAAAAAGTGGATCTAATACTCTAACTGCTAAGTATGTTGCGAATGGAACCACAAAATCTGTTAATATTTCTACCTCTACAACTAATTGGTTCCAGGTTGTAATAACATGGGACAAAACAAGTGATCAAGTCAAAATCTACTTTAATGGTAGTCAGTACGGTTCTACTCAAACAGGATTGGGGACGTGGACTGGAAATTTGACATCAGTTGGTGCAGTCATAGGCTCCGTAAACACTTCTGGTACTTTCCCTTGGTCTGGGATGATTAATGATGTCCGCCTTTATAACCGTGCTTTGTCGCCCACAGAAATTTCTCAACTTTACAGCTATGCTCCTGGGCCTGTTGCGTATTGGAAACTTGATGAGGGCACCGGTAGTACCGCTTTTGACGTGTCCGGTAACTCCAATACCGGCACTTTGACTGGTTCTCCAACGTGGACCACTGGTAAAGTTGGTAAAGCGTTAAATTTTAATGGCAGTAGCCAATACATTGTCGGACCCGCGAGCCCCAGTGTGGAAATGACCAGTGGCGTGACTGTTGGCGCTTGGGTGAATCCCAGTGTAGTTGATAGTGCCTACCACACTATTGCTGGGAGATGGAAAGTGGGAGGCGATCAACACTATATTTTGCAACTTAATTCAGATAACAAATTCGGTTTCTTTTTTGATACCGATGGCGGCGACGCTTCCACTGGACAATTTTTTGTAGAGTCGACGACCACACCGAGTGCCAACACTTGGTATTACGTCGAGGGGGTTTTCGATCCCTCAACCACCAGTCTAAAAATGTATGTGAATGGGAATCTGGAAGCCACCACCACTGATGCCAGTCTAACTACCGGCGCTGCCGGATCGATAGAATTAACTGCTGGTTCAAAAAAGAATTCCGGAGGGACTTATATAGAATTCTGGCCGGGGAAGCTGGATGACATCAAAGTCTATAACTACGCCAGAAATCAAACTCAAATTTTGGATGATATGAGTGGAGGTCAAAGCGCAGGTCCTATTTCTCAAAGTACCGTTCTACCTCAGCCGGTTGGTTACTGGAAATTTAACGAAGGCTATGGAACCACCGCCAATAACTCAGGTTTGGGTGGCTCAGCTTTAAACGGAACACTTACGAATATGGCCTCGCCGGCTACTAGTACCTCGGGTTGGCAAACGCCTCAGTCCGGAAATTGTAAGATTAATGGCTGTCTGGCGTTTGACGGCAGTAATGATTTGGTTAATATTACCGATAATAGTGATACTCTGGGAACCAGCGCAAGTGACTTCTCAACCTCTGCCTGGTTTAAAACAACCGATAATAAAAGTTTTAACGGTATCATTTCAAAAGGATTTAACAGCCACTGGCAATATGCAATGTATTTAGCTGCAGGACTTCCCAAATGTCAGCTTTTTCAGAATGGTTCTGGATCTACCTATTTATCGTTTACTGGGACCAGAACTCTTAATGACGGGGTATTTCATCACATAACCTGTACTTTTTCTGCTTCTACTACTACGCTTACTTTATATGTAGATGGCAACAAAATTGGTTCTTCTAATACCACGTCGGGCAGCAGAGATACATCTACTGGATCTAAAGTTGTTCTTGGAGCTTTTGCTGATAACAGCAGCGATAATTTTGACGGACTTATTGACGAAGTCAAAGTCTATAATACTGCTCTTACCCAGCAGCAAGTTCAGGCTGACATGAACGCCAGTTCGGTTGTAAATAACGGAACAACCGCTGCAAACGAAGCGTCTCTTCTTATGGGCGGCGCTGGGAACCCTCCTGTTGGATACTGGAATTTTGAAGAAGGCACCGGTACCACTGCTCACGACGCAAGCGGAAACGCGAATAACGGGACTTTGACTAACGGTCCAACTTGGACTGTCGGCAAGATAGGCAAAGCAGTTAAGTTTGATGGGAGCAATGATTATATTGATGTAGGAAGCGGATCTTCTTTGGGCCCCAGCACTGTAACGATTTCTGCCTGGATTGATCCTTCCAGCAGCTGGTCAGATTACGGAAACATTCTTTCAAATAATGACAATAGCGGTTTTAGAGTGCGAGTAAATAATGACTTAACACTCACCTTTTTGGACCGAGGACCAACTAATAATGTATCAACAACTGCTACTATTCCTTTAAATACTTGGACTTATGTAACTTTTGTTGGAGATTCAGCCGGTTTAAAGATCTATATCAATGGAACTTTAAGTGCGAGTAATGCCGTTGCTTTTAATAAGGGAACAACTGGCGACACTGTTATTGGGGCGCGATCCACAATAAGTTCGCTAGAAATTTTCAAGGGGGTAATTGATGAAGTCAAGGTATATAACTATGCTAGAACTCAAGCTCAGATTGCATATGACTATAACCGGGGGGCACCAGTTGGCTGGTGGAAAATGGACGAATGCCAGGGAACAACACTAAATGATTCAAGCGGAAACGGAAATGCCCTAACGCTTAGTGTTGGTGGCAGTGGGACCCAGACTGCTATTGGGACATGCAACACTTCTGGGACTGCCTGGGGAAATGGCGCAACGGGGAAATTTAATTCATCGCTTAACTTTGACGGAAATGACGACTATGCTGATAAAGCTTCTCCTTCCAGTGGTGTCTTATTGGGAGCTTTAAGTTCATATTCTATCTCAGCCTGGTTTAGGACCACTTCTACTACCAATGATTTGGTGCTTTACTCTGAAACCAATTCCTCAACTAATACGCCCGCAGTACTGATTATGGTTAATCGCAACACTATTGGGGGGGTTGGGACATATAAACGAGATGATTCAGGGAACACAGATGATTTTACCGGCGGACGAAATTTGGGTGCAAATGATGGAAATTGGCATAATTTGATTGGTGAACGAAATGGCAACACCTTGTATGTTTATTTTGATGGCAAATTAATTAATACCACTTCAGGCTCGGCCGGGACGGCTACCACGAACAGAATCACTATTGGCGCCCAAGGCAGAACGTCAGGGTTAATTAATTACTTCCCAGGGCAAATTGATGAGGTAAAAGTTTATAATTATGCCCTTTCGAGTTCGCAGGTGCAAGAAGTTTACAATCAAGGAGCGGCTTTGCGGTTTGGACCGACTTCTGGAAATCCGTAATTGGGTTGACATAGCTTCCTAAGAAAGGAATAATAAACATACATGCAAAGGCAGTTAGAAAATATTCGTGAATATTTGATTTTAGGAATTGTATTTTTGTTTCCTTTTACTTTTGCAGGGACCTTTATTGATTCATTTACAATTCCAAAATTAATTGTTTTGGGAACGTTAATTTGTCTTTCTTTAATTGTGGTTGCGATTCAGATTTACCTCACAGGAAAATTTAAAATTGGAATTGGAAAGTTTGATTTACCAATATTTTTAATCGCATTTTCCTATCTTATTTCGGCAATTCTTGTTACGCCAAATAAAATGGAAGCGTTTTTTTTGCCAGGGAATGCAAGTATAGTTATCGGCTTTGCCATATTTTATTTTCTTCTTAATACAATTGCGGACAAAAATAAAATCAAACTAACTCTTTTTGCAAGCGTGACATGTTTTGCAATTCTTATTTTTGCAAGCTTTTTGGGAGTTTTTGATAAGATTTCAAATTTGCCTTCCTTTATGAAACTTGCTTCGTTTAATCCTGCAGGAGATTATCTAACAGGAGCAATATTACTTCTTTCTGTAGTTCCTTTTGCAATTAACTATGTAGTAAAAGAAAATATTCTTACCAAAAAGACAGTCTTTGCATTCGGGCTTGTTTTTGTATTAGTTGCCGCAGGAATTTCTTTATTTACACTTGTTTCATCAGATAAAAAGATTGCACCAACACTGCCTTCATTTGCAACAAGCTGGGCAACTGCTGTTGGAACAATTGGAGAAAATCCAGTTTTGGGAATTGGGCCTGGAAATTATATTACTGCTTTTAACAGGTTTAGACCGGTTACATACAACGCGACAGACCTTTGGCAATTAAGGTTTTCTACAGCAAGAGATTTTTATTTGACAGTTCTTACTGAAACCGGACTTTTGGGAATGTTTGCTGTCTTTTTGTTAATTTTTTATCTAATTAAACAAATAAATCGCAATTTAACAATTTATAAAGAAAGCAGGAGCGTTGTAGTTGACATGGTTTCAACAGGTACACTTCTTGGACTGCTTATTATATTTTTTATTTTTCCAACAACTCCTGTTTCGTTATTTTTAATTTTTGTTTTCTTTTCTTTAATTTCTCAAGCGAAAGTACAAGAAGTAGGTTTCTTTGAGGGAAGTACTTCGGCAACAGGAAGAGTTTTGGCAAGCCTTGCAATTATTGCATGTGTTTTTTATTTTGGAATAAAAGCAAAACCAGTAATTCAAGCTGAAGCTATATTTAAAAATGCAAATGATGCACTTTCTGCAAATGACGGAAAAACAACTTATACAGATTTACAAAGTGCAATTAATTTAAATCCGATGGTTGACAGATATCATGCTTCATATGCGCAGGTAAATTTGGCAATCGCAAGAAGTATTGCAACAAGTGTTGCCGACCCAAAAAGCCTTACACAGGATCAACAAAATACAATTTTACAACTCATTCAGCAGGCAATTCGCGAAGGACAAAATACGGTTACATTAAACAGCACAAGATCACAAAACTGGCAAATACTTGCAAACATTTATCAACTTATTATTCCTTATGCACAACAAGCTGACCAATTTGCATTACAATCTTATTCACAGGCGATTACTCTTGACCCGATTGATCCAAACTTAAGAATTGCTCTTGGAGGACTTTACTATAGCTTGGGCCAATATGACAGCGCAATTGGTTCTTTTCAATTTGCAGTTTACGCAAAACCAGATCTTGCTAATGCATATTACAATTTAGCGAGCGGTTATGCTGCTAAAAGCGATTTTACAAATGCTGTTGCTGCTATGAATCAAGTGATTCTCCTTGTTCCAAAAAATTCAAATGATTACAAAACAGCACAAGAGACTTTGACTGATTATCAAAATAAACAAAAAACGACTGCAACAACAAATAATGGTAATTCATCGTTAACAACTCCACAAAAAGAAACACCGGCAATTAACCCACAAATCACTCTTCCTGAAGAAGCATCGCCTCCAGCTGCACCAAAGATACCAAGCGCGACAGCAACACCTGTAGCAACAAATGAAGGCGGACAAACTGAAGCTTCACCAACTCCCCTTCCGTAAGCAAAGCTTGTCACTTTGATAAAGTGGACCTGAGCGGAATTGAACCGCTATTTCTGCAATGCGAATGCAGTGTTCTGCCGTTTAACTACAGGCCCAATAAACATTCGTATTATATCAATAATATATTTACTGAAGGAAATTAAGAGGATTCAAATGAACTCCTGCCTGATGAACTTCGAAATGTAAATGAGGACCCGTGGAATTGCCTGTACTTCCCATTCTTCCGATAACGTCACCACGGTGGACTGTTTGACCTAAAGTTACATAGAAAGCACTCATATGAGCATATAAAGTCTGATAACCATTACCATGATCAATCATAATCATATTTCCATAACCTGTATTATCCCAGCCTTCGCGAATAATTGTGCCACTATCTGCAGCAAGGATATTTGGCTCGGCGGGATTGGCGATATCAACTCCGGGATGATACCAGTAAAATCCTTGCGTAATTACTCCTTGAGTCGGCCAGACAAATTGCCCTGAGGCAACAACAGTACCAGCATTTGGTGTGACCTGAACTGGAACTGCAACAACACTTCCAGAAGATGAAGGCATTGCTCCATTTGGAACGTAAACAATTTGACCAATAGCTAATGAAAAGGTTTCATCATCTGCAAAAGTATTAAAGGGAAATTCTACAATAGCTTCAGCTGAAGGAAGTCCATATTTTTTTGCAATAGATTGAACAGTATCACCTTTTACAACAGTATGGGCAATACCTGTAACTGGAAGAATTTGTAATGTGTCACCTATTTTAATATCATCTGCTGAAGTTAATTTATTTTGCCAAATGATTGTGTTACCTGAGATGCCAAATTTATCTGCAATAGAACTTATCGTGTCACCGTCTTGAACTGTATAGCTAATTATACCTTCGCGAGCTGAGGATATATTAGTTGATGTGACGCTTGTATCTGTTGAAGCTGATAAAACTTCAGGAGGGTTTGTAATGCTCCAGGGATTAACTGATCGGCCTGGAAACTCTTTAGCGACGTATGGGCCTATTAAAATACCAAGAACTGCAAGAATTGTCATCCCAATATGAATTAATCTTTTGGAATTTTTACCTCTTTGCCTATAAAGTTTACCGACAAACTTATCTTCTGTTTTTTGTGCTGAAAGATAAACAGAAATTGATTTGGATTTGGTAAATTTGAAAAGCTCTATAAGAAATATACGAAATTCTTTTGCAAACTCTTGCATATTGAAAGCTAATTATATCACGCAGTCTGAAGGCTATCTAAGAAGTCCTGGTTTGTTTTTGCTTTGCTTACTTTTTCTAAAATAGTTTCTGTTCTTTCGTCTTCTGGAATCATATCAAGCATTCTTCTTAAAGTGTGGACTTTGGTAAGATTTTCTTTACCATACAACAATTCTTCCTGCCTTGTTCCTGAAGTTGTTATGTCAATTGCTGGAAAAATTCTTTTTTCTGCAAGTTTTCTTACTAAATGTAATTCCATATTTCCAGTACCTTTAAACTCTTCATAAATAAGATCGTCCATACGACTTCCAGTTTCAATTAAACAAGTACCAATGATTGTGAGAGATCCGCCTTTTTCAAGTTTTCTTGCTGCTCCAAAAAACTTTTTAGCCGGGAAAATAGCTTGAGGATTAAAACCTCCAGACAATGTTCCTCCTGAACTTGGCAATGCCAAATTGTAAGCTCTTGCAAGTCTTGTGATTGAATCAAGAACTATTACTACATCAACGCCTGTTTCAACTAATCTTTTTGCACGGTCTAATGCAAGCTCTGCAATTCTTGTTTGGTTTCTTGCTGGATCGTCAAAATTGCTTCCTACTACTTCTCCTTTGCCTTTGGTAACGTCAGCCATTTGGCGAGTAATATCTGTAACTTCTTCTGGACGCTCACCAATTAAAACTGCCATTAAATGGACTTTTGGATAATTTTTGGCAATGCCTGCAATAATATCTTTTAGTAACCAGGTTTTGCCTGCTTTTGGAGGAGAAACTATTAAGCTTCTTTGCCCAAAGCCAATTGGAGCAACCAAATCAACCAATCTTGTTGTTAAAGTTTCCTGGTCTGTTGCTAATTCAATTTGCTTTTCTGGATATATAGCTGTTAATTCTTCAAACTCAGGCCTATTTTTAATGGATTCGACGGGCTCACCATTGACTGCGTCAACTTTTAATAATCCCCAGTATCTTTCATTTTCTTTTGGACGTCTTGCAAGTCCTTCTATCAAGTCTCCATTTCGGAGATTAAATCTTCTTATTTGAGATGAGGAAATATAAATATCATTGTTTGAAGGAGCAATTTTTGGACGTAATAATCCAGATCCTTCATTTGCAATATCAAGGATTCCTGAAACTTTTTCTGTTGGAAGATCGGAGTCTGGAATGACGCGATCATCTACAACAAGTTTATCTATAGGTGTATCTGTATCTGGCATATTATTCAATTAACATTTAGGAGGGCAAATCGTAAGATAAATATATTTTATCAAATTAAACTGGCTTTGCAAGTACTAAGAGCCTATTCCATGATGTTCCTGGCGGATAACAAGTTTGTAATATCAAAGTTTCACTGCCGTCATTGTAACTTAAATAAGAAGTGTCATTTGGCCCAATGATTTTGGTTTCACTTACTTTATAAACATATCTTTGGTCTGCAAAGTAAACAATTATTTGATCGCCTGTCTGCATTTTATCAAGCAAATAAAAAACTGCATTGTATTTTGCTACGTTTAAAGGAGAATTGGTTGAATGGGCAAAAAGAAAAATTGTTTTTCCCTGGCCCGGAAAATAGGTTCCTTTTGCCTGAGCAACACCTTCCTGTAAAGCTTCGTCGTATTCTTTTTGATTCCCTGCATCGACATTTGCAATAATATTTGCATGAGCATTAATTTTTGGAATAACGATTGAAAAATAAGAACTTACTCCAAAGTTTTGGGCCTCCTGTTGAATTGCGCTTGTATTTTGGGCATTTATTAAATCAACTTGAGAAGGATGAATTGATAAGTCGTAACCTAATTCGTTTTTGACTAATGGGCCAAAGGTAAAAATAGCAGCAATAATTATAAAACCAATTAATCCTGCTCCAAAACCTCGAGCAAAAGTGTAAGCAATTTTGGTAGCGCGACTTGCATGTAAATTTGCAGATCCGTGAGGACCTGACTTTTCTGAATTATAAATATGATAAATAATTCCAGACGGGTACATATAATTATCTTTCGACTAACGCTCAAGATGACATTAGAATGTCAGATTAATCTAAACTTTCTGTATAAGTAGAATCCACCAAGAAGAGTTGGAAACGCGGCTATTGCCAAATAGAATGTATCATTTGAACCTGTGTTTGGTAAACTCGGCGGAGCGGTTGCTCCTAAAACTGTAGGCTTACTGCTTACATTAATATTTAATTGGCAGCTTCCGCCTCCGACCCAATTTCCTCTTGAGTCTTCAACTATTAAGTTTGCATTATATGTTCCTGAATTGTAATAAGTGTGGCTTTGTTGATTACTTGAGCTTGTTACAATTTGGTTTTGTCCATTTGAATTGTCACCAAAATTAAATTGATATTGTTGAATACTTCCGTTTGAATCTGATCCACTACCCGTGAATGTGATTGTTAAGGCTGCTGTTCCGCTAGTTGTCGTTGCGCTAAGAGTTGAACAAGAGCTTGTTGGGCTTGGTGAATTGGTTGGTGTAGGGGTTGGGGTCACTGTAGGAGTTGGAGTTGGCGTAGCTGTAGGTGTTGGGGTTGGAGTTACAGTTGGGGTTGGAGTTGGAACATTATAGTTTGACAAAACTGCCTTAAATGCAACTTGATAACTATTGGTTACACCTGGATTAACAGTTCCAATATTAATACCGCTTGTGACTATGCTATCTGAAAGAGGACAACCATTTGTAGTATCACAACCTGGACCAAACATACGAGCATGTCCTGGAAGGTAAGTGATGCTTTCAACTTGAGTTCCTGAAACGTGAACTGTTGCTATGTCTGAAACCGTTTGGACTGAATCTCCTGAAGCAGAACCTGTTATGTTTAGATTTAAACCCGAGTTTGTAGGAAGATCTCCTTTTACTGTTGTATTTGTTACAGCACTTGTTCCATCGTTTATAACTTGAATACGAAATTCGATTGTATCTCCAGGGTTTGCTTGAATTGGATCTTCCCAATCGACAAGTCTTGTTGTTCTGTCTCCTCCATCAACAATATTTCCAGTTCTGAAAAAAGCATTGGTTGTTTTAGGGTTACCTGTTACTGATAAATTAAATACTATCTGGTAACTATTTGTGCTTCCTGGTTGTACTGTACCTAAATTTATGCCATTTGCAATTTCTGAATCAGAAATTGCACAACCTGAAGAACATCCTGGTCCGAATTTTTGTGCAGTTCCTGATATCAAACTAACATTACTTCCTGAAGGAGTAACTGTTATGTTATCTGACATCGTAGCTCCGCCATCTGCAGCTATTGTTGCTGCTAACTTTTCTGGATTGCTGAAATCAAAATTTACACGTGTGTTGGTTGCAGGATCTGTTCCCTGATTCCAAACAGTAAGATTGGCACGAACTGTTTGACCGTTAGCTGCGTTAACTGGATCTGAATAATCAGTTTGGCCAGCTGTAATGTCTTTTCCTCTAAAGATATCTCCTGTTTCAAAAGTAACATTTGCAGATGCTTTAGAAATAAAAACTACAAGACTCAAAGTGATAACTGTAAATATAGCTAAAATTACTGAAAGTAAATTTTTATTTTTAAAATTGATTAATTTCATATAGGTTATTGTACGCTAGTTGGCGGAATTGTATCTTTATCTGTTGTTGCTACAGGTGATGGAACTTGTGTAAATAAATCTGCATTTGTTGGCATTGGTGTTGGCCATACTTGAGTTGGGGTTGGTGGTTTTGGTGTATTTATCTGCTGTGTTGGTGTTGGTTGATGTTCAGGAGTGTTTCCTGGAATTGGAGTTTCTGGATGGTTTTGAGTTGGTTGTGTTGTTGGCTTTTCAACTGGAGCTGATTGTCCACATGGCTCCATTTCTTCTCCGACTGTACTTTGTATTTCTCCATCGACGTTGTTGTTGTAGGATCTAAAAGTAAATGCATCTGCATCCCAAATCTTTGTCGATTGTTCAACAACTCCGACAATTAAATCTTTTTCGTTTGCACTATTTGCTACTCCAAAATTTTCTACTTTTGCGGTGGTCATATCTTGGTTTATATGTTCAACAGGTCTTAAAGACTGTAATTGATCGACTCTTGTATTTGCAGTCGGTCTATAAACATCGCAGCTTTCCCAATCGTCCGATTCTCTTAAGACTGATGGTAATTGGACGCTTTGATCATTTTTATCATTATCTTTTCTTCTTTTTTGTTCTGAGATGGATGTTGTATATTCTTGATTTTGAATTTGATTAAAGATTTGAGTTTCAAAACTTCTTATTACTGCAACATCTTTTGGATTTGACCAAGCTTCAGTAATTGTTTCTGCAGGATTTATATTTCCGTAGGTTGCAGCTAATCCTGTTGCAATTATTGCTGCGGCTGCATCTCTATCATTTGCATCAGCCCAGACTCCACCTGTCATAAGTCCATTGGTATTTAGATGAAAAATACTTCCAACTTGAAGAGTGTCTTTTTGAGATATTATTTCGCTTACAGGTTTATATGCCTTAAAATCATCTTCTGTCTGACCAAGGCCTGGTTCTGTTATTGGATCATTTGAAGTACCTTTAGCAAATTTATTTACCAATGAACTAAAAGTTGAATTTGTTCTTAAAGCGTCTTTTTTCTGATCATCGGTCATTGCCTGGAAGTTTGTGTATTCCATATTAAGTTCGCCTACAACTGCATCCATCAAAGGATCAGTTTGGCCATAAACTTTATCAAAATTATTATAGACAAATTCTCCAGAGTAAACTTGTTGTGGGTTGGTTGTTGGATTTTCTGTATCTGAAGCTGTTTCAATAGAAGTTGATGTCATAGTTGGTTCTGGTGTTGCTGTTGGATTAATAACAACAATTCCCGGTTTTGATTCTTGATTTGAAGGATTAGATGATTCGACCCCTCCTGTTACTGAACTATTGTGATTTATAATACCGATTTCGGTTCCTTGTGCATTTAATTCTGAATTTTGGGTAGATATAATTGACATTGCTGTTGCCAATTCTGAATAACCTTGATTGGTTGTTTCTAAAGTGTTGGTTGGTGTTAAAGAAGGTGTGATGTTTATATTTTGATCGCCTTCTTTTGTGCAAGCAGCTGCTCCAGCAATTAACAAGGCCGGGATGATAGTTCTTTTAAATACTTCTTTTCTATCTAATTTCATTAATTTTTAATTATGCCGCAATTATATGGGGTATCAAATAGATTGTCAACTATAGGAGCCGCTTAATAATGAGATTTGTAAGGCGCGGGTAGCAAGCCTGCCCTACGTGCCACCCGCCCCTTACCTATCCCATTAAGCAAAAATTTATTTGTGAAAATAAATACTACTTGACAACTGACCCAAAAAATAAATATCTTGATATGATTTACTTTATTTTTAAACCAAATCCAATTATATGTTTTTGGCGAAGTGAATCATTTTAAAAGGGCATTTCTATTCGTGGAGTAATCTGACTTTTAGTAAAATACGAGTTTGATAAATCCAACGGTAGGAATGCTCTTTTTTTATTGCATCCATAAAATAGCATTCCTGATTATTTTTGTCAAATCCCATAATTTTTTTACTTCATTCCTATAGTCTTAATAAGTTCTTTAATAGTCCGTACTTTCGGTGTTTCTTTAAAGCCTAAACTTTTTGAAAGTTTATTAATTTTTTCTTCCCCTAAAACTTTTCTAATATCTCCCAGGAGTCCAACTTCTCCAACTGCTAAAATATTTTTGGGAATTTGTTTGTTATAAAAAGAACTAATAATCGATAGACAAATTGCCAAGTCAATTGACGGAGTCTTAGCAGAAATTCCTCCACCGACATTTACAAAACAATCGTATTCATATAAAGGAATATTTAAATTTTTAATTAAAACTGCCAGAAGAATTTCAAAACGCTTAGCGTCTACTCCGCTTGCAATTCTTTTTGGGAAAGGTAATTTGCTTGGAGTCACCAAACTTTCTATTTCCACTAGAATTGGGCGACTGCCTTGAATAATCGCGCTTGTAACAATCCCTGGAGCTTTTAAATTTTCATCAGATAAAAATAATTTTTCGGGATTGTCTAAAGAAATCAAACCACTTTCTTTCATTTCAAAAACACCAACTTCATCAGCCGGACCAAAACGATTTTTGGTTGCACGAATAAGCCTTAAAGTTAGACTTTTATCTCCCTCAAACCACAAAACTGTATCAACAATATGAGCTAAAACTTGAGGACCAGCTACCGAACCCTGCTTTGTGACATGACCTACAATAAAAATTGGAATATTATTTGATTTAGCAAGCCTAACTAAGCGAAAAGCGCATTCTCTGACCTGGCCAACAGAGCCTGCCATTCCAGACAAATCGCTTGTAGCCATTGTTTGAATACTATCTACTATTATTAAATCTAAATCTTTTAGAGAGTTTCCTGAATCTATTACATCATCTATATTTGTGGTTTCTAAGATTTGTAAATTATTGTTATTAATTTTTAATCTTTTAGCGCGAAGAGCTATCTGATTAACGGATTCTTCGCCCGAAACATATAAAACATTTTGCAAATTATTTGCCAATTGGAGAAGCAAAGTTGATTTACCAATTCCCGGAACTCCAGCAAGTAAAATTACCTGCCCAATCACAATTCCGCCGCCAAGAGCACGATCAAGCTCGGAGATTTTGGTTGAAACACGGGCAATATCCTTTGTTGAATACTCACTTAAATTAACAGGTTTTGCATTACTTGATGCATGACTTGATTTAATGGAAGTTTTTTCTACAGTTTCTACAAAAGAATTCCAAGAAGAGCAATTTGGGCATTTTCCAAGCCATTTGGCTGATTCATATCCACATTGCTGACAAACAAAAAGAGAATGAGATTTAGGCATAAGCAAAGCTTGTCACTTTCGTGATGAATTCATTATACACCAAAGATAATACGAAATTTATTTTGTATGAGCTAAATTTTTTATATGTGTACAAAGATCTGTTATGACAATTTTTGTTGGACTTACATATTTTGTGTTTATTAACAATATACTGATACCCGTGACGGAAAGTTCTTTCATCCACAATGATGCTATTTCATTTATTTTTGACTCTGTTCTTGTAGGAGAACTTGCGCCAGGAATAAAAGGAGATATTCCTACAAAACATTGAAAATGTTCGTTATAGTCTATTGATAAAATTGGATTTACACGTATATTGAATTTTTCATATGGCAAAGATAGTACCGTACCCTCATTTTCAGTTATTGAAACCAGCTGATTGGTAATATCCATATAATCTGTTAAATGATCTCCTTGTTTTTCTATGGGTATTTTTAAAGCAGGTCGACAATAAAGTTTAATCGCATATTTTCCTTCTCTAAATACGATAGAGTCGAGACCTCTTGCTATATATTCGGAGGGGTAATTTAATGTTTCTCCGTACTTGTTTAATCTCGCAATGGCCTGATTGTCAATCTTATCTGAAAGACTAGACAATGCTTCTTGATAACTTTCGTTTTCAACCAACATAGAAGTTTACTTGTAATTAAGAGGTTTGGCGGAGAGAATTAAACCAAGAGCAATTTTTTTATTCTTTTCGTCGATTTCTTCAATATAACAATTAACATCAGTGCCAATTTCCATTTTTGTTGCTGGTGGAATTTTTGTAATATGAATTAATCCTTCAATTCCTGGCTCGATTTGAACAAATGTTCCAAAATCAGAATTTCTGACAACTTTTCCTTTTATTTTGTCGTCGACTTTATAATTTTTGGCAACCTTTTCCCATGGATCTTCTTGGGCTTGTTTGATTGATAAAGCTAATTTATCTTCAGTAACCGATAATACTTTTACTTTGACTTTGTCTCCTATTTTAAATAAATCAGCAGGCTTATCTCCTTTTTCCCAAGAAATTTCTGAAGTGTGGACCAATCCTTCAATTTTTGCTTTTTCAACTTTGATTTCAACAAAAACTCCAAAATTTGTGACTGTTGTAACAACTCCATCATAAACTTCATCTGCTTTTATTTTCTTCATCAAATCTTTTTGGGCTTTGATTTCTTTTTCTTCTGAAACTTCTTTTTCTGAGAAAACTGCTTTTTTACGATCACGATCAATTTCGATGATTTTTACCTTGAGAGCATTTCCTAATTTATCAATTTTCTTTAATGTTTCTTTTCCAATTTGAGAAGTTGGGATAAATCCGAAAATATTTTCGTATTCTACAGAAATTCCAGACTGATTTGAACTTTTGATATTTACAGTAACAGCTTCACCTTTTTTCTTAAGCTCTTCAAGCTTTTCCCAAAGAGAATCGTTTGCAGCGTGACGAAGTGATAAAACAACATTCCCTTCTTTATTTTCAGGCTCCATAACAACAGCGCTTACTTTATCGCCTGGTTTTAAGGTTTTAATATAGTCTCTGGCTTCGGCAAAGTAAAGATCTTTTAGAATTCCTTCTCCCTTACCGCCAACATCAAATGTTGCAAATTTTTTGCTGATTTCTTTTACAGTAACTTCAATTTTTTGAGACTTTGTGAAGCCTTTTACTTTACTTCCGTGCTTTTTTAAAAGCTCGGCCATTGTCATTTCTGCCATTCATTATTTCCACCTTTCTAGTTGTGTATGGGAATTATATACCAAATTTGAACTTAAAACAATCTTAGTGAGAAGTTAGGAATTCGGTAATCATCCATTGAATATCTTCTTCAGTTTTATAGACTCCAACAGCATAATCGGCTTCTCTTGGATTGATACCTAATATCATATTGCTAAATTTATCTTGTTTGTAAATTTCTTCACTTACTAAAAACAGCATCGGAGTTTTATTTAACCCCAGACGTGGCTTAGTAATTGTGTGTTCAATTTCAATGCCGACACCTAAACTTGGATCTGTAACTAATGCAACTAAGTGTGAGGCTTTATCTACCCACTCTAAATCTTGTTTCCTTGCAACCATTGCTCTTTTAGTTCTACTTTTAATTGCTGCGATATTAATTCCAGAAGTTTCATAAAACAATCTTGATCTTTCTTCTGCATTTCTTGCCGTTACATGAGGATCCAAAACATTAGCACCGTTTTCTTGCATAAAGGCTACTATTCTATATGCAAGCTCTTTATCGGCATCATGCCCTCTAATACTTCCTGAATAATAAATAACTTTACCCTGAAATAAATTTTCTGATTGGTTTTTAGTTTCTTGAAGTAACATGTGGAGTTAAAATAACAATAATTTATATTGAAGTCAATAAACTAAATAAAAAAATGGCCTGGCAATGAGGTATTTTCACGACAGATTGCTCCGTAGCTATCGTCCCCGCTGCCGCGTTTTACTTCTTTGTTCGGAATGGAAAAAGGTAGTTCCACGGCGCTTTAATCACCAGGCCAAATGTGCAATTTTACTTGCACATTAAAATCTAAAGAGAAAGGTTCGCAAATTATACGGATCTATTCGCACTTGTAAGCTTAAGACATTACTATCCTTCCACTTCAAGCCGATTAACCGGGTAGTCTGCCCGGGATCCAAAAGTTCTTATCTTGGAGTTGGCTTCCCGCTTAGATGCTTTCAGCGGTTATCCTCATAGAACATAGCTACCCGGCGCTGCTTTTGATAAAACAACCGGCACACCAGAGGTTCTCCCAACCTGGTCCTCTCGTACTAAGGTCAGATCTCCTCAAAACTTTAACGATTGTATCGGATAGAGTCCGAACTGTCTTACGACGTTCTGAACCCAGCTCACGTAACGCTTTAATGGGCGAACAGACCAACCCTTGGAAGCTTCTACACCTCCAGGATGCGTTGAGCCGACATCGAGGTAGCGACCCGCGCCGTCGCTGTGGACGCTCAGGCGCGACTACTCTGTTATCCCCGGGGTAGCTTTTATCCGTTAAGCTCTGCCCTTCCCATGAAGAGACAGAGGATCACTAAGACATACTTTCGTACTTGCTAGACGTGTCCGTCATGCAATCAAGCTGGCTTATGCCTTTACACATTCCGTGCGATTTCCATCCGCACTAAGCCAACCTTTGTGCCCCTGCGTTATTCTTTTGCAGGGTACCGCCCCAGTAAAACTGCCCACCTATCACTTTCTTCCAGCTCGTTTCCAGAGCCGATGAATGAGCCTCAAATTCTTCAACGAGTGGTATTACACTGACGATTTCTCTCCCACCTATACTAGACAATTAAAAAATAAGAGAACAATGACAAGCTACAGTAAAGCTCCACGGGGTCTTTTTGTCCTGATACAATTAGGCCGCGTCTTCACAGCCATCGCAATTTCGCCGAGTAGAAGTTTAAGACAGTTGCTAGCTCGTTACGCTTTTCGTGCAGGTCGGAACTTACCCGACAAGGAACTTCGCTACCGTAGAACAGTTATAGTTACTGCTGCCGTTTACCGGAGCTTGAATTCATGGCAACATGTAATTGCTTACAAGCACCAATCCTCTTAACTTACCGGCACTGGGCAAGCGTCAGCCCCTATACTTAAGCTTTCGCTTTTGCAGGGACCTGTGTTTTTGATAAACAGTCGACTAGCAAACTTTAGGTGCCTCCCCAATAAATTGAGGAAACCCATCTCCCGAAGTTACGGGTAGTTTTTTTGCCGAGTTCCTTAAACTTCTTTCTCTCGATCGCCTTAGTCTTCTCGACTAACCCACCTGTGTCGGTTTACGGTACGACTTGATTAAAAACTCACTACGAACCTTTTCTTGTAGGCTATTAGCTAAAATTGTCAGCCTTTCGACTAAC
Source organism: Patescibacteria group bacterium (assembly GCA_035549555.1). Lineage (NCBI taxonomy): Bacteria > Patescibacteria group bacterium. The sequence goes on along the minus strand of DASZQR010000010.1, from coordinate 575 downwards.
TCTACACCACATCAATTAAACACAATGACGGATTTTCCTGTCATCACTATCGACGTTTTTGTGCTCCAATTCAATAAGGAGCTATAGCTTATTCACCCTGTCAGTCCCTAGTTAATAACGCTTTTAATCAAATACTGGAATTTTAACCAGTCATCCATCGGCTACGCCAAGAGGCCTCACCTTAGGTATCGATTAACCCGAAGACGACGAACGTAGCTTCGGAAACCTTGGGTATTCGGCGGGGAAGATTTTGACTTCCCTTGTGCGCTACTCATACCGGCATACTCACTTCTAATCACTCCACCAAACTTTACAATTCGGCTTCACCGCAATTAGAACGCTCCCCTACCACTCCTCAAGTAATAAATTACTTAAAAAATCATTGTCTTCGGCATTATCCTTAATCCTCGATAAATTTTGGGCGCGCCATTCCATTGACCAGTGAGCTGTTACGCTATCTTTAAAGGATGGCTGCTTCTAAGCCAACCTCCTGGCTGTCTATGGAATAACACTACCTTTGAAACTTAGGATAAATTTAGAGGCCTTAGACGAAAATCTGGGATCTTTCCCTTTAG